>JBBRSG010000008.1:0-74425 GCA_038245615.1 Chloroflexia bacterium
GTTCCAGTGGGCGCTGACCGAGGCCAGCCCAAAGGCGACATAAGCCGACAGCGAGGACGGAATAAAGACATGGCGCAGGAGGCCCAGCCAGTTGCAGCCGTCAATCCGGGCGGCATCCTCCAAATCGCGGGGAATCTGCTTAAAAGTCTGGCGCATCAAAAAGACCCCAAAGGCCGACCCGATATAGGGCAGCATCAAGGCCCACTTGGTATCGAACAGATTAAAGGCCCGCACCGTCGCCAGATTGGGAACCAGCAACACTGCCGAAGGTATCATCAGCTGGATCAAAATCAGCACAAACAGGAAGTTTTTACCAAAAAAATTTAACCGGGCAAAAGCGTAACCCGCCAGGGTCACGGTAACGATTTGGGCCGCCAGCACCCCAAACACAAAAATAAAGGTGTTCACATAATATTGACCCCACGGAACAACCTCAAAGGCGGCCTGATAGCTATCCAGGCTGAGGCTATCCCCAAAGAAAGGATTCCCCGTCCCGAATGGATTACCTTTGGGCCGAAAGCTAATCAGCACTGTCATAATCAGTGGCACGAGCCAGAAAAGGCCGAAAATAGTTAAAGCTATCCCACTGAGCAACCCGGCCCAATTGAATTTTTTCTTATTCTCGCCACTTTTTGACAGTATTTCCAAAGCCCTGCTACTCATAGTGCGCCCTCCGCTCTACCAGAATAAAATTGATGAGGGTAAAAGCCAGCAACAGCAGCAGCAGCACTATCGTCATGGCATAAACATAGCCCTGGTCGCGGGGTTCGGTATAGCGCCGGAAAACCTCATAGAGTATCAGATTGGCCCGGTTGTTGGGCTGGCCTTGTCCGAGGGCATAGAGCGGGTCGGCGGTCTGAAAAGCATTCGTCCCGGCGATAACCACCACAAAAAGGGTCGTGGCGTTCATCAGAGGGACAGTCAGACGCAGGACGCGCTGCCAGCCATTCGCGCCATCCAAAGCGGCAGCCTCATAGATGTCAGTCGGCAGGTTCTGTAGTCCGGCGAGATAGAAAATCATATAGAACCCGGTCTGCTTCCAGATAGCCACAAGCATGAGCGAAACCAGCACCAGATTAGCATCTCGTGTCCAACCGACCCGGCCCATTCCCAGCCAGGTTAGCACGATGTTAAAGAAGCCGATATTATCGGCATAGAGATAGGCCCAAATACTAGCCGCTCCCAAAAATGGCAGCATCGCCGGATAGAAAATCGAAACCCGAAACCCGCTAATGCCCCGTATTTTCTGGTTGAGCAACAAGGCCAGAAAGAAGGCCAACCCCACGCTGATAGGCACGGTCACTACCACAAAGACCAATGTATTGACGAAAATGCGTGGGAAATTGTCGGACTGACCTATTACGGTGCTTTCGTCGAACAGGTCGAGGTAATTCTGCAAACCGACAAATTCGGGCTGATAGCGAGCGGTAATCGGCTGCTTTATGGTACTCTGAATCGCGGCGTTAATGGTAGGCCAAATCGTGAAAGTGGCAATCATCACCACCGTTGGCAAAATTAATAGATACGGGAAAACCCCCCGCCCCACCATTTGCCAAAAAGGAGGACGCAGCGGGGCCGTCAGGGGTTCGGCTACCGCCGCCCCGGAGGTCGAGATAGCCTGTTCCGGTTCGGTGGTAGTCTGGATGTGGTTGGATAAATCCATGTGTCATTGACCCTTTGAAAACCGTTTTCAATCTAAAATCTAAAATCTAAAATCTAAACTAACAATTCCGCCAGCCTCGAAGGGCGACCATACATGGTTGCCCTTCGAGGCTGGCGGAATCAGCTTGGGGCTGAATGGTTACACTCGTAAATAGTAAATAGTAAATCGCTAATCCTTATAGGGCTTTAAGAGCTTTTCGGCTTCAGTCTGGGCATCATCGAGCGCCTTCTGGGGGTCTTTGTCGCCGGTGATAACCGACTGAACCGCCTTACCCAAAATCTGCTGAACCGTCGCCCCCTCGTGAGTCGCCAGTTCTTTCTGGGCAAATTTCAATTGGTCGCGGGCTACTCCATACTGCGGCTTCTCGGCGACCAGCTTTTTGAGCGCGTCGGTTTCCCAGGCGGCTGCGCGAGGCGCAACATAGCCGGTACCAATTGTCCAGTCTGCCAGCTTTTCAGGAGTGGTCAGGAATTGAATAAAACGCCAGGCCGCCTTCTGCTTTTCGGGCGAACTCTTCTTGGTCAAGTACAGATTGCCACCGCCAGTCGGTGCGCCATAACCCTTTGAACCCTGCGGCAAGAAGCCTACTCCGACATCAAACTTGGCGTTCTTCAAGATACTGGTCAGACTGCCGGTAGTATGATATATCATCGAAGCTTTTCCGGCGATAAAGTCATTGGGAGTATCACCCCAGACAATCACGCCCTTTGGCATGGCATTATAGGTAGTGATGAGGCTCTGGAAATTCTTCAACCCTTCCAAAGCGGCGGGGGTATTAAAAGTCACCTTGTTGGCAGCCTCTGCTACTACGTTTTCACCATTGGAAATCGCAAAACCCTGGTACAGCCAGTACGGAAAGCCATCCGAAGGAATCTTGATACCCCACCGGCTACCATCCGGCTTGGTCAACTTCTGGGCCGCCTCTCCTAGCTCCTTAAAGGTCGCCGGGGCTTTGGAGGGGTCGAGGCCCACCTCTTTAAACTGGTCCTTATTGTAAAAAAGTACCGGGGTGCTGCGCTGGAAGGGAATACCCCAGGTCTTGCCGTTGGCCTGGCTATTCGCCAGAAATGCCGGATAGAAATCCTTGAAATAGGCATCCCCATTGGCACTGCCTTTGATAAACTCGTCCAGTGGCAGAATATAATCGTTGTCCGCCAGAGTATAGAGGTCGGTGGAAAGCATAATCGAAACATCAGCAGTCGGGGCATTCGCGCCGATTTCAGTCTGAAGCTTCTTTAGAACATCGGCATAGCCCCCGGCATAAACTACTTTGACCTTAACATCGGGGTTGGCCTTCATAAATTCCGCGCCGTAGCCATCAAAAATCTTGGCAATCGGGCCATCTACCGCCGTCGGGAAGTAGAAAGTAATCTCGGTGGCTGGCCCTGTGGCAGCCGCCGCAGTCGTAGCCGCAGCCGCCGCAGTCGTAGCCGCAGCCGCCGCAGTCGTAGCCGCAGCCGCCGCAGTAGTCGCAGCCGGTGCTGCTGTGGTCGCGGCTGCTGTGGTCGCGGCTGCCGTAGTCGCCGCCGCTGTGGTGGCTGCCGCAGTCGTGGCAGGAGCAGTAGTCGCGGTGCTATCACCGCAAGCCGCCAGCAACCCACTGACCAGCAATAAAACCAGCAGCAAGCCAAAACGGGCTGGTTTAAAACCTGTTTTCATTATTTCCTCCTTAAAAACCTATAAGCCTTAAACAAACTTGAAAGATTCGAGCTTGAAAGTAGAAACACAACCTTGTGCGGGTTCTAGGATTATACCGGAAAAGCATTAAGGCGAGTTTAAAAAGTTATTAACAACCTGCTAAAATCACCCGTCGCCGATTATTGTTAGCCAAAAAGTGCGCTATTAATACTACTCAATCCAACAAAGCTATAACCCGGTCGCGCACCTGAGCGGTAGTCGCCGTCCCGCCTAGGTCGGGGGTCAGCGTGCCTTCGGCGATGAGGGCGTTGATAGCCGCTTGCAGGCGGGTGGCGGCTTGAGGTTCTCCGATGTGCTGTAACAACATTACCGTCGTTAAAAAGGCCGCCAGGGGGTTAGCGATGCCCTGCCCGGCAATGTCGGGGGCGCTACCGTGGACTGGCTCGAAAATCGCCCCCTCTACGCCGATATTGCCGGAGGCCGCCACTCCCAGCCCACCAACTAACTCGCTGGCCTCATCCGAGAGAATATCGCCAAACATGTTGGTTGTGACGATAACCTCAAAATTCTGGGGGTCTTTAATCAGGCGCATCGCCATCGTATCCACCAAAAGTTCCTGTACCGCGATACCTTGCGATTGGTACTCCTCGGCGACTGCCAGGGCTGTCCGCCGGAAGAGACCGTCGGTCAGGCGCAAGACGTTAGCTTTGTGGACGACGGTTACTTTGCGCTTGCCGGTGCGTTTTGCCAGCTCAAAAGCATAGCGGACGATTCTTTCACTGCCCTTTTTGGTAATGACCCGTTTGGCAATCGCGGTATCGCCTTCGATTTCTTCCAGGCCACTATACAGCCCCTCGGTATTTTCGCGCACCACGTAAAAATCCAGCCCATCGCGGTAGTGCGCCCCTTTGAGACCCAACGAGCGCACCGGGCGCAGATTGGCATACAAATCCAGCTGCTTGCGGAGGGTAACAACCGCACTCCGATAATTCGGGATGTCGGGCGGAGTGGTGACGGCCCCGAACAGGGTAGCCTCGGCCCGTTTTGCGGCTTCGATAGTGGCGGTGGGAATCGGGTCGCCGCTCTCCTGGTAACAGGCATAACCGGCCTTCGCTTCCTCGTAATGCAAATCGAGGTCAAGTTTATCCAGCACCGTAACTGCCGCTTCAATAACCTCCGGCCCGATCCCGTCACCCTTGATTATCAATAGATTGTGGGTCAAATTTGCTCCTCATCTAAAATACATTTTAACAGGGATAAACAGGAGAGACAGGATAGTTTTGAGTTTTAAGTTTTGAATTAAACTGCCTACTAAGTAACCGTATTTTCTTCCGTCTTCCGTCTTCCGTCTTCCTTCTTCCTTCTTCCGTCAAGCGTAGCATAAGCCTCAAAGCTAGTCAATGAGTTTACAAACCGGCCTGCCACATGGTATGCTTGAAGTATACTTCTTACGTTAAATGCTATCGGCTTTTGATAAGGCCAAAATCGAACCCAGAGCGCGGAAAGACAATGAGCGAATCGCCGGGCAAATTAATAGTGCTGGAAGGGCTGGACGGCAGCGGCAAAAGCGTCCAGTACGAAATGCTACGTGACCGCTTGATGACCCAAAAATTGCCGGTAGTAACCGTAGATTTTCCCAACTACGAAAGCTCGGTCTTTGGTAGACTGGTTGGGCGCTACCTGAATGGCGAGTTTGGTGATGTCTACGAAGTCAGCCCCTATGTCTCAAGGTTCCTGTACGCCGGAGACCGACTGGAGGCCCAACCGACCCTGGCGGCAAAGCTGCAAGCCGGGCATTGGGTGCTGGCGAATCGCTATGTCGGCTCGAATATGGCCTATCATTCCGCCAAACTGCCCCAACCGGAGCGCCCGGCCTTTATCGCCTGGCTCAAGCGGCTGGAATTTGAGGCCAATCGGTTGCCTCGGCCTGACTTGGTATTATTTTTACACGCACCCGTTGCGACCACTCATCGCATGGTAGCCCAAAAGACCGCCCGTTCCTATACCACCGCCAGCCACGATATTCACGAGCGCAACCGCCATTTTTTAGAAATAGTGGCAGAACAATATCTCTGGTTGTGCCAGAATGAACCGAACTGGTATCGGCTGGATGTAACCGATACCGAAGGCGAATTATTGCCGCGTGAGGCAATTCAAACCCGGATTTTAGAGGTTCTGGCCCAACGCCACCTGATATAAACCGACTAGCCAACAGGGTAAAAGGAGCAGTATGGGGGGGTTTTACGACGAAATCAGCATTTTTAGCGGCAATTCCAACCAGAAGCTGGCCCAGGAAATCTGCAACTATATCAATCTGCCGTTGGGTCGGGCCGATGTCTTTGAGTTTTCTAACGAAAATATTTTTTGCAAGATAAATGAAAGCGTCCGCGAAAACGATGTTTTTGTGATTCAGTCACTTTCCAGTCCGGTCAATCGCTCGATTATGGAGCTATTGATTATGATTGATGCCCTCAAACGGGCCAGCGCCGGACGCATTACCGCCGTCATCCCTTATTACGCCTACGGGCGCACCGACAAAAAAGACCAACCCCGCGTCCCGATTACCGCTCGGCTGCTGGCAGATTTGATTACCGTCGCCGGGGCAAACCGGGTGTTGACGGTAGATTTGCACGCCGCCCAGATTGAGGGCTTTTTTACTATTCCAGTGGATAGCCTGACCGCCATGCATATTCTGGCAGAATATTTCAAAACTAAAGGTCTGGATAACCCGGTAGTGGTTTCGACTGATTTGGGGAATGCCAAACGCGCCCGCAATTTCGCCCAGTTGCTCAATGCCCCTCTGACCCTGATTGAAAAGCGTCGCACCGGGAATACCGGGAGTACCACCGTCTTGAACCTGATTGGCTCGGTGGACGGCAAGCAGGCTATCTTGATTGATGATGAGATTGATACCGGTGGGAGTATTACTCAGGCCGCCGAAACGGTAAAAACCAACGGGGCAATCGAAATCTATGCCGCCGCCGTCCATGGGGTGCTGAGTGGCCCGGCCCTCGAATTGCTCAAGGCCAGCCCCATTAAAGAAGTTGTGCTGACCGATACTATCCCGGTCCCGGAAAATAAACAAATCGAAAAACTCAAGGTCTTGACCGTCGCCCGACTGCTAGGTGAATGTATTATGCGGGTTCACGCCGGAGCTTCAGTCGGGGCGCTCTATAATAATAGCTCAATGCAGATGCTATAACGGAAATTTCCCAGGCTCGATGGATTGATTGAGCTTTCGTTTCAAGTCAAGTTTTCGTTTCCAAAGTAACTTCGTTGCAGCAATATCGCCCGGAAAGTAGAGGTCTATCTCAATCGAGCTTATCTGTTTTTACTCTCGTTTTAACTGTTTTAGGGTTTTAACTGTTTCTAGCTTAGTAGTTTGGTTGCACTGGTTTAACCTTATTGGCCTATTGGTAAACAGGAGCTTGCTAAAAGGAGAATTCAGATGTTCAGCACAATTGAGAAGGAGTTTGCGGAACTCACTTTATTAACTCAGTCGAGCGGGGCTGGCTGGGTTGGTGGTTATACTTCGCTGATGGTCGCTCAAAGCGATACTGAGCAAATCGAAGACCTTGACGATGAGGACGAGGACGATGAGGAAATCGAAGAAATCGCCGACGAGGAAGACGACGACCTTGAGGACGAGGATGACGAGGACGATATAGTTGACGAAGAGGATGATGACGAAGACCTTGACATCGAGGAGGAGCCAGACGAAAGGAAAGCCTGAGAGATTAAGTAGCATCTCAATTCCTGAGTGACGCTACGCCGGGCAAGCTTTCCGGGTTGCCCGGTTTGGGTACAGGCTTGTAGCGACCTGGCGACCTTGACCCAATCGGAAGGGCGGAGGCCGTCAGGTCGCTATTATCAAAACCTAGCGCGATAGTTTCTGAGAATAAGAAAGCGGAGGGCGATATGCTAGATAAATCAAACCACGAAATTAGCATACGGGACACTGCCGGGCTACCGGATTTTGGCGATGCCGCCCAACCCTTAAATGACGAAATTAGTAAAAAAGATGAAATAGGCAAATATGAGGATTTTGAAGATGCTCATACTTCAGATACCAAAGATGACAGCTATGTCATGAAAGTTCTCAGTAGCACCGATAAAGATTTTGGGAAGGATAAAGATTTAAAGGGCGATGAGGACTTTGATGAAGATGAAGATTTCAAAGACCCTGATTTTGAGGATGACGATGAACTTGAGGACTTGGTAGATGACGATGACGACGATGAACTTGAGGACTTGGTAGATGACGATGACGATGATGAGGAAGATGAGCTTGAGGATTTGATAGACGATGAGGATGAGCTGGACGACGAAGATTTTGAGGAAGAGGACGACGAGGACGACGACGATGATGAGGAACTTGAAGCTCAACTCAACCCTGGTAGCTTTTTTGACCAACTAAGTTCAAATCCGCTGTTCGCCCAGGTTTCCCAGATGTTGACCGGCGGGATGAGTGGCATCGAAAAGAGCTTTACCGAGGCCCGGATGCTACAGGCCACCGGCGACCTGGAAGGCGCAGCCCAGCTTTATTTGGATGTGCTAGAGGAGGACCCCGAACATTTCAAGGCCAACGAAGCTCTGGGGCAGGTGTTAATGGCGATGGATAAACCCCAGGATGCCCAATTATATTTACAAAAAGCCGTCGAGATTGACCCTGAAGATCCGTCCGGGCATCTTTATTTGGGCTATGCCTATTATGCCCAACAGGATTTGGCAAAAGCGAGCGAGGCTTTTCAACAGGCCGTGGCTTTAGAACCGGACAACCTGATTGCCCGCAACAATCTGGGCTTTATGCAATACCTGTCCGGCGATTTAGAGGCCGCCGCCCAAGCCTTTACGACAGCAGGTGATTATGGCAGTGACCGGGCTTTTTACAACCTGGGCATGGTGCGGCTATTGCAAGGTCATGCCAAGAATGGCTGGAACGCCTATCAGGAAGCTTTCGACCTTGACCCGCGAATGCAGCAAATCGAAGACCATCTGCAAGACCTCGATACCGCTATCGAGAAATATCCTGACCGGGCCGACTTGCTCAAAGAAGCCGTCAGCCGTCTGGAAGCTCGCCTCAATGGGGATGATGACGAATAGCCGACTAAAATTGTTAGGTCAGATGCTATCATGTTAAAATCAGCAGTGTCAGGATTTTCACAATAAGCCAAAATGTGACATGTGCTAAATTTACTGAATTTGCTAAATTTACAATGAGGTGGATTAGGATGAGTCAAGCAGCAACTGAAATTAGCCAGGCGGAAGACCAGCACGAGCGCAAAATTCGGGTGTTAATCGCTAAACCCGGCCTGGATGGGCATGACCGGGGGGCGAAGGTGGTTACTCGTGGTCTGCGGGATGCCGGAATGGACGTGATTTATACCGGCCTGCATCAGACCCCCGAAATGATTGTCGAGGCCGCCTTGCAAGAAGATGTAGACGCTATCGGCCTGAGCATTCTCAGTGGGGCGCACACCGTCTTATTCCCGCGCATTATGCAGCAACTAAAAGACAACGGCATGGATGATGTAATCGTCTTCGCCGGGGGGATTATTCCGCCGGAAGAAGAGCCGGGAATTTTGGCACTGGGCATCGGGGCGGTCTTTGGCCCTGGCACGACTATCGAGCAAACCGCCGATTATATCCGCAAAAGTGTTCGCTCGGCAGCCGGGCTTACAACCGGCGGGCAGAACGGTAGCGCCGATAGCTGGGTCGAAGGCGAAAGTAAGGAATAACGCGCTGCATGGCTGCTCAAATTCAATCTAACCCGGCGGCGGATGAACTGGTTCGGCGGGGACTGGCGGGGGAACGTCGCGCCCTGGCCCGCCTGATTACCCTGATGGAAAATCGCGCCCCGGAAGCCTCGGCCCTGATGTACCGCCTCACTCCTCACACTGGTCGCGCTCACGTTATCGGCATTACCGGCGCACCCGGTAGCGGCAAAAGCACTTTGACCAACGAGCTGATTAAGGAATATCGCCGCCGTCAGCGCAGCGTAGGGGTAGTGGCGGTAGACCCGACCAGCACCCTGACCGGCGGGGCGGTTTTGGGCGACCGCATTCGGATGCTCGAAAATTACCAGGATACCGGGGTTTTTATCCGCAGCATGGCAACTCGCGGGCAGTTGGGCGGGCTGGCCTCAATGACTAATGACGTGGTGCGGGTGATGGACGCTTGCGGCAAAGATATTGTGATTGTCGAAACCGTCGGGGTCGGTCAAGACGAAGTGGACGTGGCAAAAGCGGCCCATACCACGATTCTGGTGGAAGTGCCGGGCATGGGCGATGATATTCAGGCTATCAAGGCTGGTGTCCTGGAAATCGCCGATGTGCTGGTGATTAACAAGGCTGACCGGGAAGGGGTCGAGCGACTGAACTTGCATCTCCAGGCCATGTTAAACCTCGCTCCCAAAAAGCAGTGGTCTATCCCGATTATGAAGACGATTGCGGCCCAAAGTCAGGGCATCGCCGAGCTATCCGATAAAATTGAGGCCCATCTAGCCTACCTCAAAGCCAGTGGTGAATACGAAAATCGGGAACGCGCCCGGTTGCGCGATGAATTGCTTTCGCGGGTACGAGAAGAAGTTACCCGCCGGGTCTTACGCCGCGAAGCCCAACCCGGCGGCCTCACTAGCCTGCTACAACAACTCGAAGACCGCCAAATTGACCTTGCTGAAGCCGCCCTGCTCTTGCTCAAGGCTGTGCTATAATCAGGAAGCAAGCAATTTTTGAGGGGAGGCTTTATGAGCGAAACTTTGTCGGTAATCTTTGATGGAGAAGTCTTCAAGCCGGAAACCCCGGTTAATTTAGCTCCTAATACCCGCTACGAAATCACTTTGCGAGCAACCCCGGCCCACTCGGAAGGAATATCTCCTGAACTGGCACAAGAGCTTGAGGCTCTCAAATTACTCGGCGATAAAGCTCTTTGGAAAGTCGCGGCCCAAAGCCACCTGACCGCCAAAGAAAGTCAAAAGCTGGCCCAATTCCACTCCAAACAGCAACGCGAAGGCCCGGAAAGTTTATCTCAAGAAGACCTCCAAACCAAAGATAAGCTACTATATCAATATGACCGCCGGATGCTCATTCGCGCTCAAGCCTTACTCCTCTTGAAACAACGCGGGCTTGATATTTCTAAATTGCTAAAAGTATCGTGAGCCGCTCCTATATTTCTAAAGAATTAGCGCGAAGAGTAGCCGAAGAAGCCCGTCACCGTTGCGGGTTTTGTCTTACCTCTGAACTTCTGATTGCATCTCAAATGGATGTGGAGCATATAATACCCGAAGTGGCAGGCGGCCTAAGCGAGGAAAGCAACCTATGGCTTTGCTGTCCAAAATGCAATAGCCATAAATCAATTAAAATTAGTGCAACAGACCCAGAAACTAAGGAAACAGTTTCACTTTTCAACCCTCGTACTCAAATTTGGTCAGAGCATTTTGAATGGTCGGAAAAAGGCGATTTGATAAAAGGTAAAACGCCGATAGGTCGAGCGACAGTAATAGCTTTGCAATTAAATCGGCCTAATCTTGTTTCTTCTCGCAGGTTATGGATGGGGTTTGGGCTACACCCGCCTAAAGATTAAATCCTTAGAATTTTATTTTGGGCATTACTTGAAGAGCGGGCCTGAATGTGATAAAATTGTAAATGTTGTTCGGGTGTCGTCTAATGGTAGGACAGCAGACTTTGAATCTGTCAGTTGGGGTTCGAGTCCCTGCACCCGAGCCAAATCTGGCAAGCTTTAGCCTTGCCGCACCTGATGAACAGGTATATAATAGCTTTTGCAGGATAGAGAGAAGGATGGTCGCTGGTAGCGCAAGCTGTCAGAGGAAAGTCCGAGCAGCGTAGAGTGGGGTGCCAGGCGGAGACTACGGTTTAAGCCTGGGTAGCGGTCGCCAAAAGCGGAAGCTAACAGTCCAGATTGGGCCGGTCGTTCAGACCTTGCTCCGGCAACGGACAAGCAATCAACGGCAGGCAGAGCAACAGAGACCAATCCCGGCCCGCAAGGGCAACGGGCGTGAAAAGGGCAATCCTCCCTGCTGCAATCTCCGATGAGGTCGCTAAAGACGGTTACTCGCCGAGGCCCGAAGTCGAGAGCAGCCACCGAGGTGACGGAGTGGCCGGTATCGCCTAGAAACGATGCCGAGATAAATGACCATCACGAACAGAACTCGGCTTACTCTCTTTCTATCCTTCTTTATCACCTGTTTGGCAGGTCTTGATTTCGTAGGCCATTGCTGCGAACCGCCCCATTATTATGGTGCCCATAGCTCAATTGGTTAGAGCACTGGTCTGTGGAACCAGGGGTTGTGGGTTCAATTCCCATTGGGCACCCCTCCTCTTTTTCTTCTTTGATTTAGAATTTCCTTGCAATTCCGCTAAAACCTGGGAAAGTTATAGTCCGCTTGCTTCCCTTTTTTCTTTTTCCTAATTTGCCTTGCCCCAATAAAGCTGTTAAAATTTGCCATTATGGTTGAACCTGCTTGAGCAACTTAAAACCTGGCTGGGGCGTTATTATGTTCGGGTTGAAACTGTTTAGGTCTTATAGGCAACCCCAACCGTTGCCCGCATGAGGCCAGAATTTTAGTACAAGGTCGCAGGTCGCGCTCCCAAGCTGATTAATTAGCGGGGCGGACAGGAGTTGAGATAGTTTGGCGTTCCCGGTTGAAGATACCCAAAAAGCTGAAACCCCCCAAGCGGTCATTATTCCGCCCCCGGTTGACGAAAGTCAGAACCGAGTGACGCGGTACTGTCCGACCTTGCCCGAAATCGGGGCGAAAATCGGGCGAGCGGTCTGGTCAGGCTGGAGCGTGGCGGCGCTGGCGGTAGCATTGCTGGCGGTGGTACTGGCCTATCAGGTGCGCCCGGTCAGCGAGATAAAGCCGGGCGGGGGCTTCGATGTTCCCTATCTCAACCTGAGCGAAAACGGCTTTGGGTCGGCGGTACGGGTGGAAGCGCTACCAGTTGAGGAAATCGAGGGCGAAAGCGCCGGGCGTACTTCGGCAAGTGCCGCAACTAAAGACCCCGCCAGCGACAAGGCCAAAGCCCCCGAAGAGGTCTTGCAGGATTACCGATGGACGCGGGAGCGCCCGATTTTGCTTTTGCCAGGGGTCGGAACCTATCCGACCAAACTGACTCTGCTGGCGAGTGGCTCACCGCTAATTGCGGCAGGTCAACAAGTCGAGGTATTCCTGAACGGCGCTCCTTTCAACCGCTTCGAGTTGCAGCCCGGCAAACTCCGCTCGATTGAATATAATCTGGTGACAGAACGCTTTCCGGGCGGCAATCTGACGGTTGAGATGCGCGTTACTGCGCTTGGCCCACTAAACGAGAAACTGGCCCAGCAATATCCGGGTAGCTATCGGCTCTATGACCAGCGCGAGGGTCGCAATTTCTACGAGGGCGGCACTGGCTTCAAGCTCTATCGCGCCCGGTTGGAGGCGCAGGACGGTTCGGGTTTCACTTTGCCGCCGACCAGCGTGGCGATGGCCTTTATTTTTTCGGGTTGGTTGATTTATCTGGGGTTGGCCTATTGCGGACTTAGGCGACGATGGGCCTTTGGGATGGCGGCGGGCTTGGCCCTGGTCGGGGGATTTATTCTAGCCTTCGCCCGGTTGTCGCTCACGATTTATACCGGACGGCTGGCCCTGTTGTTGCTGGTAACAGTCTTACTTTTGCCGATGCTGGATTGGGCTGTACCGCGTGTCTTGCAAAGCTGGAAACTGCCGCTCCCGACCTGGGCCTGGCAAGGCTTAATGATTATGTTTGTGGTCGGGATGGTCGGGCGGGGCGGCGGAGTGCTTTATCCCCAGATGGAAGTGATTGACGCACCGGCCCACCTCAAGGAAATCCGTACCGTTTTATACGAGCCGGACGGCTTTTGGAAGGAATTCCGCAGCAAAGAGCTATCCAAAGTCCCGGCCCAATGGGAGTCGGATGCGATTATTCCTTACTCGCCTTTCGTTTTTTTCTATCTGTCGCCAGTCGCGGCCCTGCCGATTGACCCCTATATCAGCGTCAACCTGCTTAATACTACCCTGGACGCGCTGCGGGTCTTTATCATTTTTGGCTTGGCGGCGGCATTAGGAGCGGGCGCGCGGGTCGCCCTTCTAGCGGCGGGGCTATATCTGATAACCCCTAGCACCTGGCTTTTGAATAGCTGGGGCAACTGGCCTACCACTTTCAGCCTGTGGCTCGGCACGCTTTATGTCCTGCTAGTACTGGCGAACTGGCGCAAGCTCTGGCCTGTCACCTGGCTGGGCGCGACCTTCGTGCTATTATTGACCATGTTGGGCTATACCGTTACCGCGGTTTTTATGGGGTTGTTGCTCTACGGCTGGGCTTTTGGACTGGTCTTTGTAGTTGGGCGGCAGGACAAACTGGCCCGGCGCAACGGCGGGCTGATTTTCGGCTCGGCGACCATCGCGGCGGCTCTGGCGGTAGTGATTTATTATGTCCAGTTCATCCCCGATCTGGCCCGCACCCTGACCAGCTTTGGTAGCTCACTGAACGGCAAAGGCTCGCTGGGGGGGTTCGGAGACCGCACTTTTGATTATTATTTAGGGCTATACACCAATCACGTGATGTTCCGCTACGGCGCGGGCGCATTCATCCTGATAGCCCTGATTGTCTTTGGCGGGCTGCTTTTCACCAAAAAACCACCACCGGATGAGGTTTACACCCTGGATACCATCGCGCCAAACCTGACCGCCCTGCGAAGTCCGGTCAATCTGTGGCTATACGCAGCCTGGATACTGGTCTTTGCCCTGTTTAGTCTGGCGCAGTGGAAAGTGGACATGGTAAATAAGCAGGTCTGGTTTATGCTGCCTCTAGCGGTGATTCTAGCGGCGGTGGGACTCGACTGGCTCTTGCGACGCTTCCAGACCCCGGCCCGGATATGGGTCAGCCGAGTCGCCATTACCGCCCTGATTTTCTGGACAACTTATTCCGCTCTGGCCCTGTGGGTCGAGCGAGTCTTTATCAAGCGGAGATAGCAGTGGTCAGTAAGAGAGTTTTGAGTTTAGGTAAGTTTACAACTAATCGTCTGATTTACTCTGCCCTGCATACTACTGACCACTGACCCCCGCCAAAAGGAGCAACCTTGCAAGTAGTAGATAAATTGAAAGATACTTTAGATAACCCGGTGTTGTTCAATCTGGTACAGTTCGCTATTTCGGGACGACAGAGCCTGACCCGCCGCTTGATACGGCAGGGTCTGGAATTGCAGGCTGGGGAGCAATTGCTGGATGTCTGTTGCGGTACGGGCGAATTTGCCGATGTCGCGCTAGGGCCATACCTGGGGATAGACCTCAACCCGAAATACATCGAATATGCCGCCAAAAAATATGGGCCGGGCGCAAATCACCCGGAGCGCGAGTTTTTGGCGGAAAATATCGCCAGCACCAGCTTTTTGAAGCGCGGTCTGACCTTCGCCAAAACCATGATGATTAACAGCATGCATCATCTGACGGTGGAGGAAAACCGGGCAGTACTGGAAGCGGTGGCCCAGGTCACAACCGGGCGGTTTGTCGTCGTAGATATGAACCCGACCCCCGGCAACCCGGTCAGTAAGTTTCTAGCCAACCAGGATCGCGGCGACTACATTCGCCCTCTGGCAGAACAGGTCGCCCTGGTCGAGCCATTCTTCAAGGTAGAACAAGCTTACCCGTACTATTCCGGCCTATGCGGGCAAACGATTATTGTGTGTAGCACACGGGGGTCAGGGGAGATATAGGACGGAGGACTGCGTTCCCCAATCGCGGCCTCGCCCCCTTAGGGGGTAAATCGTAAATTCACTGACCACTTCCCAGGAGAGACTTCTTTGCAGAAAAAGAGATTTGGGCCGATTGTTTCGGAACTGGATATGAGTATAATTATTGCCTGCTACAACGAGCAGCCGGTCTTGCGCGATAGTGTGGCCCGGATTATTGATGTGATGAGCCTGACCAGCTATGCCGATAGCTACGAGCTGATTTTTGTGGACGACGTGAGCCGGGATAACACCGTTGAAATCGTGCTGGAATTGATGGCGAAATATCCCCAGGTCAGCATGAAACTTTTGCGACACGAGCGCAACAAAGGGCGCGGGCGGACCGTGACCGATGGCTTTGAGGCCGCCAAAGGCCGGATTATCGGGTTTCTGGATATTGACTTGGAGACCCCGGCCCATTATATCCCGGTAGCGGCCCTAGAAATCGAGCGTGGAGCGGACGTGGCGACGGCCTTGCGGGTCTATAAATTCGTTTGGCGGACATTTTATCGTCAGGTGCTGAGTGTCGGCTATCATAAGCTGGTAGCAGCGACTTTGCGACTACCGCTCAAGGATACTGAGGCCGGCTTCAAGTTTTTCAACCGGGAGCGGGCCATGCCGATATTGGCGGAATGTACTGACCCTGGCTGGTTCTGGGATACCGAAGTGATGACCCGCAGTTATTTTGGTGGGCTGCAAATCGTCGAAATACCGACCTTGTTCATCAAACGCTACGACAAGCAATCCAGCGTCCGCCCGATTAACGATTCGATTGAGTATTTCAGGAAATTGCGCCACTTCCGCCGGGAAGCTCATCGCCTGGAAGCCGAATATCGCGGGCGGGGTTTGACCCCCCTGGCGGTTTCGACCCTATTGCACCCGGTCGGTCACGGCGACGACGAGCGAACTCAAGTCCCCGATGCCAATCTGCAACCGTCCGAGATTGGATAGCTCAAGGCGGGTGGCTGAAAGCTGATGCTATTATGACCCTTGTCCAACTGGAAAGCTTTTTAATGGTGGCACGGGAGCGCAATTTTCGGCGGGCCGCCGAGCATCTGCATCTGTCGCAACCGGCGGTCAGCGCCCACATCCGCAATCTGGAAACTGAACTGCACCAACCGCTTTTTGACCGGGCCACCCATCAGGTACGGATGACCCAGGCGGGCGAGTTGTTGTTGCAATATGCCGAGCAAATTCTAGCCCTGGCCTCGGAAGCTGAAAACGCCCTGGCGGATTTGCATACCGAACCGCGTGGTCGGATTACCCTGGGGACGACTACCGCGATGGTGGTGGAGGTCTTACCGGCGGTGCTTCACCAAATGCAGCGCCAGTTTCCCGCTATCAGTCTCCGCATTAATACTTATACTACCGAAGGGATTGTCGAGCGGGTGCTATCCGGGAAGATTGACCTGGGGTTAGCCTATGCTACCCATATGGTAGCGGGGCTGGCAACCGAGCCATTCTTTGACGACCATTTTATCCCGGTCTGTTCGCCGGAACATGCTTTTGCCCACCGCGAGCGGGTTCAGCCCGCCGAAATAAACCGACTACCAATGATTCTGCTGACCAAAGAAACCGCGATTGGCCCGACCCTTGACCGTCGAATGGCAGAATTGGGCCTGCACCCCGAACCGATTATGGAATTGCCGACCAGTGAAGCGGTCAAGAAGATGGTTGAGCTGGATTTGGGGATTGCAGTAGTCTCCAAAATGGCGGTCATGGACGAACTAGCCACCGGACGGTTAATCGAAATCGCCTTGCCCGAACTGCATCTGGTCGAGCGCACCGTCTTCCTCTACCGCGAAACCAAGTACATGACCCTGGCAATCCGCAAATTCATCGAGGTGTGCCGTCAGGTTGTACCGGTGTAATAGGGGTCAGGGGTCGGCCCATCCCCAAATCTTCCGGCGTATTCAGATTTCGGAAGGATACCAAGTCCGGGTCGTACTTTTCCCATTCAGTAATGGGGATAAGTCGCACTGCTAACCCTTCCCACCAGCCGCTCATTTTGAATTCCCCGGCGTTTAGGTGTTGACGGATAGCTGGCAGACAATCGCGATGATAGACCGCGCAGAGTGGTTCAGGGCGGTCTTGCCGGTTAAGTGGCACTATCGCTGCATCTTTTTGGTCGGTCAGCCCAAGCAAGTAGCCCAACAAAGATGCCTTTACAAAGGGCATATCGCACGCCATCAGCAGATTATAGGCCGCTTGGGTCGCCGACAGCCCGGCCTCCAGCCCGGCTAACGGGCCAGCACCGGGGAAATTATCAGCGACCATCGGCAGTTTCAGCCAGCGATAATCATCGGGTCGGTTGGTACTGATTACAATAGGCCCGACCAGTGGAGCGACAGCCGCCAGAATCATTTCGATCAGGCGCGGGCCGTCCGGCGCTAGGCGCAGCAAGGCTTTGTCGCGGCCCATTCGTCGGCTCTGCCCGCCCGCCAGAATAATCGCCCCCGGCTTCTCATTCATAAGCTCTGTATCACCCTTTCAAGTTTAATCGCCCCTATGCTATCATAGCTGGCGCGGCTTTCGCAACGCCGAATTTTGACGTATACTGGTTTTCTTGAATGGACATAGCAAAATAAAAATTAACAGGGATGTACAGGATTAACAGGATAGATTATAAAATCCTGAATATCCTGTTTATCCCTGTTAAACATAAGAGAAGGAGAAAACAATGGCCCATGTGCATCTGGTGACAGTTGAGGAGGCCCAGGGCGAGGTAAAAAGCCTGTATGATGGAATGATAGCGAATCGCGGGACGGTTGCCAATCTCTTTCTGGCGCTGGGACACTCGGCCCAGATGCTCAGCCCAGCGATTCAACTGGCGACTTTCGCTGGTTCGGAAGGTAGCCGCATCCCGGCCCGTTACAAACAGCTGGTTTATCTGGCAGCCAGCCGCCTGAACGGTTGTCATTATTGCCTGACCCGCCATGCCGTCGCCGGGGCTAAAGCTGGGTTGACCGAAAGCCAGGTCGCGGCGATTCTGGCCCACGACGGCGAATTGGTGAATAGTCCAGCCTTCGATAACCGCGAAAAGTTGATGATTCGCTACGCCGAGGAATTGACCGTCAAAATCAGCGCCAGCCCCGAAACCATCGCGGCACTCCAAGAAATCTTTGACCAAGAGGAATTTCTGGAATTGACTTTCGTAGTCGCTACTGCCAATATGTTCAACCGACTGGCGGACGGGTTGGCAGTCGAGCTAGAGCCGGAATTCGGGGGGTAGGGGACGAGGGTCAGGGAATTTACCCCCAAAGGGGGCGAGACCGCGATTGAGGAACGCAGTCCTCCGTCCTCAGTCCTGAATTTTCCCCCGTCCCCTTTGTGCAAATTGTACACCTTGAAAAGTGGATTGGACAAATTGCCATAAAGCCAGAAGTGGTGTATAATAAGTCGCAGGTATTACTATATTATTTTTATTTCTACATAGGAGCGCCGCTGAAGTCGCACCGTTACCTTTGCCCCCCGCTGAAGTGGTCTGGCAGCTTAAAGGAGAAAGGTGGTTCGGTACATGATGACTTTTCAGAACTTGCGTCCGGTAGTCAAAGAGGGAGCTAACAAGGTGGGCCAAACCAAAGTCGTGATCGCCGATGACGAGTCGATCATTCGCATGGATTTAAAGGAAATGTTGAGCGGATTGGGCTATCAGGTAGTCGGCGAGGCTGGCGATGGTCGGCAGGCGGTTAATCTGGCCCGTGAGCTTAAACCCGACCTGGTTATTATGGACATCAAGATGCCAGAGATGGATGGTATCGCCGCGGCCCGCGTGCTGACCGAGGAAAAGATTGCTCCGGTGCTGCTGTTGACGGCCTATAGCCAGCAAGAACTGGTAGCCGGAGCGCGGGAAGCCGGAGTAGTTGGCTATATCGTCAAGCCTTTCCGTCAGGACGAATTGATGCCCGCGATTGAGGTAGCCTTGAGCCGTTTCCGCGAATTCCGCGAACTGGAAAAAGAGATGGGCGACCTGAAAGAGACTTTGGAAGCCCGGAAAGTGATTGAGCGGGCCAAAGGCGTACTGATGGATCAGTACGGTCTGAAAGAGGCCGATGCTTTCCGGCGGATTCAGAAACTTTCGATGGACACCCGCAAATCTATGCGCGAGATTGCCGAGGCCATTCTCTTGGCCCGTGAGATTGACAAGAACTAGGCTAGACCAGTTCAATCACAAAATCTTGTGCGCCTTGCCACAACACTATTTGGCCCATCGCTTTTAGGTGTTGCTGGCCTTCGATAACGGTAGCAAAGTGGTTTCCCGCCAGTTGCCCCAACTTGCTGGAAAACATCGTGCTACCGTAGGGAAATAATATTTCGGTCTCACTGAGCGGGCCGGTATAAATCAAGATTTCGCCCGGCGCGGGGTGGCTGGTATGATTTTCATAGCCCACCCCCACCGGGAAATCCCCCATCGGCACCCAGGCCGCCTCACCGCTCCACCGCGCCTGAATAATCTTGTTTCTAAAGGGCAGCATAGCCCGGATAGCAGCACAAGTCTTAGGGGCGTTCTCCTCTTCTAACTGAGCGATAAATTTATACGGCCCGACCTCTATTCGCAGCATTGGTATTTCCTTCTAATAAGCCAGCTTATACATAGCCTGAGCCAGCACTGCGACCCCCGGTATAATCTGTTCCAGCGGAGTAAATTCGGCGGCGCTATGGCTGCGTCCGGCCTGGCTGGGAACAAACAGCATGGCAGTCGGCACTCGCTCCACCATAATCTGCGAATCGTGGCCCGCCCCGCTAATCATCCGCATATTGCTAACGCCCAATTGGTCGGCACAACTTTGGAGCAATTCAATCACCTCTGGTGACATTTGGGCCGGAAGGCGGTCAGTATGCTGCTCTATTTGCACGGTTACACCCTGGGACACCCCGGTATCCCGGCAAATCTGGCGAATCTGCTGGGCCATCAATTGCCGGGTAGCCTCAACCGAATGGCGGAAATCTATCGTTATCTCCACTCTAGCAGGTACAATATTTCGCGCTCCCGGCTCAACCTGAAGTGAGCCAACCGTCGCCACCGCCGGGCGACCCAACGCCGCCGCTAAATGGTGAGTCTTGATGGCAACGTCCGCCGCCGCAACCAGGGAATCGGCCCGCAAATCCATTGGGGTTGTCCCGGCGTGGTCGGCCCGGCCCTCGAAAACTACTTTCAGATGTTGCAGCCCGGTGATAGCCTCAACGATCCCGACCTGTAGCCCGGCATCATCCAGCAAGCGGCCTTGCTCGATGTGCAATTCCAGAAAAGTCCCCAGGTCGTGCCGCCGGACGGTAGTCAGTTCCTCTGGCCTGAAACCACAAGCGCGAGCGGCTTCCAGCACCGAAATGCCTTCGGGGTCGCGGCTATTATTCACTTCGTCTAGCGGCAGTGTGCCAATAATCGCCCGCGACCCCAAAAAGGTGTTATTAAAGCGGCTGCCTTCCTCCTCGCAGAGGGCTACCACTTCTAACGTCCGGCGCGGTGGCCCATAAAAATCTTTCAGAAAGCGAATAGCACTCAGGGCTGCGATAATTCCCAAACCGCCATCGTATTTGCCGCCGCCTTTTACCGTGTCGAGGTGTGAACCACTAGCAATCACCGGGCCGCCCTCGCTTCCCTCTAGCCGCCCCCACAGATTGCCGATAGCATCGGCCCGTACCGACAGCCCGGCCTCATTAATCCATTTTTCAAGTTGCCGATGCGCTGCCAACCATTCGGGCGAATAGACCGGGCGCACAATCCCGCTGCCGGACTGCATTCCGTAACTCGCCAGCCCCTCAATATAACTCGCAATCAGCCCGGCATTCTGCGCTACATAATCATAAATATTGTCAGCTTTTACTGAAGACATATTAACTCCTTTTTTGGCAGTGGTCAGTAGGCTAGTTTTGAGTTTTGAGTTGAAGTGCCAATAACTACCAGAGTTTTCTCAGCATTCAGCTTTGTATTCTTCTGACCACTGGACACTGACCACTGCTCCTCAAGGTTTTAGCAGCACCTTAACACTTGCTTTGCCGAAAGCGGTTTCAAAAGCCGCTAGAGCGTCTTTGAGGGCGAATTGGGCCGAGATGAGTGGCTCGACCTGCACCAGACCGCGCTCTAACAGGCGCACGGCCGGGGCGAATGGCCCACAGCGTGAGCCTACCACTGTGATTTCGTCCACCACATACATACTCAAAGGGATGCTGGGCTGACCATGATAGGTACTCTTGAGAACCAACGTACCGCGCGGGCGCACCAGATTTTTAGCAATTTCGAGACCTTGCGGGTTGCCGGTACATTCAATCACTTTATCGCTACCGATTAGAGTAGCCGGGTCGGTGTAATGGCGCACTCCCAGTCGCTCGATAAAGCCGCATCTTTCGGGGTGATGGCCTAGCAGGGCGACTTCCGCGCCGGTCAGGGCGATGACCTGAGCTGTCAGTAGACCAAGTTTACCATCGCCAACCACTACCACTCGGTCAGTGGGCGGCACATGAATTTGTTGCAAGATTTCGACTGAAGCCGCCAGCGGCTCGACAAAGACCGCCTGTTCGTCCGGCACACTTGACGGCACTTCCACCAGATTAACTACCGGCAGCCGCAGCATATCGGCAAATGCCCCGTCGTGGTTGGCGATACCGAGAGTGGTACGATTGGGGCAGTGGGTCGGGCGGTTGGCGCGACAGGTCGCGCATACCCCGCAAGCGGCATTGATGTCGCCGACCACTCGCCGCCCGACCCAACCCTGGTCGGCTTGTGAACCAACCTCGACTACCGTCCCGACAAATTCGTGACCCAACACCCCGCGATAGGCCATGTAGCCCCGCGTGATTTCGAGGTCGGTATTGCAAATCCCGGCCCGCCGCACCTGAATCAGCGCCTCGTCCGGCCCGATTTCGGGGGTCGGATAATCTTCGTCCAGCCGCAATTTATCCTCAAAAACTAAAGCTCGCATTTTCGCCCCATTTATTCACCGTTATAATACTTTAAGCTCGTTCAAGAAGTTTATTACAATTTGATTGAAAAGGCCAGCGTCTTCCATATTCGACATATGTCCCACCTGCGGAATAATAACCAGACGCGCACCGGGGATTTTCGCCGCCATTTCCGTCGCCTCAGCGGAAGGGGTGATGACATCGTGTTCTCCCGCGATTACCAAGGTCGGGACGCTAATTCCAGAGAGCAGCGGAGTCGAGTCGGGGCGGATTGCCACCCCACTAGCGGCAGCGATAATCCCCGCCGGGGTCTGGCGCTCAATCATTTCGGTCAGGTGGGCTACCAGGGCCGGGTTATTTTGATAGGTGGCGGGCGCAAACAAGCGTGGCACCATCACCTCGACGGCGGCCTTAGCCCCGACCTGCTTCACCTTTTCTATCATCTGGTAGCGTCCGACCCGGCCTTCCGGGGTATCCGGGCCGGAGCGGGTATCGCATAACAGTAAAGCATTTAGCCGGGCCGCGTATTTGCGATAAAAGGCAAAAGCGATATAGCCACCCATTGAAAGCCCGACATACGCCACTTTTTCGAGGCCTAGCCCGTCCAGCAAATCTACCAGGTCGTCGGCGAAAGCTTCCATTGTGGTAATTCCGACGGGCGACACTCCGGCGGCACTCTGGCCCAACCCGCGTAAGTCCGGCACAATTAGCCGAAAATGGCGGCTCAATTCCTCAATTTGGGGTTGCCACATTTCGCCGGTCAGCGGCAGGCCGTGTACCAGCAGCACCGGCGCACCTGCCCCAATATCCTGATAGGCCATCCTGAACCCGTTTACCAAAACCTCTTGCATTAGTGGCGCTCCTGTAAAAAAGTGGTCAGTGGTCAGTGGTCAGTGGTCAGTGGTCAGAAAAGTGCTGAGTGCTGAGTCCCCTAATCGTAAATCGTTAATTCCCCTGACCTTTGACTTTAGATATTCGATTTTAGATTTCAGATTTAAACATCCTTGCCCATTCGGGTATAATACGGCTATATCATAGCACAAAAGATTTATTGAGATTTACATTGCCGAATTTGGGCAAGATGTGGTCATTTGGTCAAATGAAAGAAACTGGTTATTAAAAGCTGAAGCTATATTAAACCGAAAGCGGAAACCTATGGAACAAAATCAACCGAATTTAGAGCGTTATATCCGGCAGACTATTTTTCGCGGGGTCGGCCTGGAAGGACAGCGCAAGTTACTGGCGGCACGGGCGCTAATTGTGGGCTGCGGGGCGCTGGGGACGGCGATTGCCAATCTGTTGGCGCGGGCCGGAGTAGGCCATATTACGATTATAGACCGCGACTTTATCGAGCTGAACAATTTGCAGCGTCAGACCCTTTATGACGAGGCTGATTTAAAAGATAATCTGCCCAAAGCGGTGGCGGCGGCCAATAAATTGCGCCTGATAAATTCTGAAATAACTGTCGTGGGGCTGGTCGAGGATTTGAATTATGAGAATGTCGAGCGGTTGGTAAAAGCCGCCGATATTGTCCTGGACGGCACGGATAACTTTGAGACCCGCTATCTATTGAACGATGTCTGCGTCAAACTGAACAAGCCCTGGATATATAGCGGGGTAATTGCGGCTTACGGCACGAGCAGCACGATTATTCCGGGCGATACGCCCTGCTTTCGCTGTCTGGTCCCCGACCCGCCCCCGCCCGGCACGACCCCAACCTGCGATACGGCGGGGGTGGTCGGCCCGATTGTGGGGATGATGGGAGCATTCGCGGCGGGCGAGGCGATGAAGATTTTGACCGGACAGGGTAAGCTAAATCGGGGTTTGCTCTCGGTTGACCTCTGGCAAATGACCTTTGACCGATTGCCAATTGAGGCTCGCCAACCGGATTGCCCTTGCTGCGCTCAACGTGATTTTGTGTTTCTGGACGAAGCGGGCGAGCGCGGCAGTCGGGCGGCTTCACTCTGCGGGCGCAACGCGGTTCAGATTACAATCCGGCCTATCCCTGAAATCTCGCTCTCCGACCTGGCAACCCGGCTAAAGACGGCGGGAGCGCAAGACCTCGAAGAGAACGGCTTTTTGCTGCGTTTCCGGTTGGACAACTACGATTGGACGCTCTTCCCGGATGCCCGCGCCATCATCAAAGGCACTGACGACCTCAATTTGGCGAAAACGCTCTACGCCCGGTATGTGGGAATGTGAGGGTAGTGGTCAGTGGTCAGTGGTCAGAGAAATACAGCAGTGCCGAGAAAATTCAGCAATGACTGGGATTTCAACTCAAAATTCAAAATTCAAAACTATCTTACTGACCACTGACCACTGCTAAAAGAGCTTTACCACTTCGTACAAAAATGCTATAATTAAGGCCTCTAAAGGCTTAATCCTGTTCATCCGGTCTATCCCTGTAAAATAAAGAAAAAAGGAATCCATGAATGGCCGAAACTGAAATGCACCGCCAGTACAAGCAAATCAAGGCGCAGCATCCTGATGCGATTCTTTTCTTTCGGCTGGGCGATTTCTACGAGACTTTCAATGAAGATGCGGCCCTGGTTCACCGCGAACTCGGCCTGACCCTGACGCACCGCAATATGGGCAAAGATGACGTAAACAAAATGCCCATGGCCGGGCTGCCCTATCACGCCCTTGACCGCTATTTGCCCAAGCTAATTGAGCGCGGCTATAAGGTCGCGATCTGTGAACAAATGACCAAACCGGGCGCAAAGCTGGTGCGGCGTGAGGTCATACGGGTCGTCACCCCCGGCACGGTCTTTGAAGACGAAATGTTGGTCTCCAAGCGCAATAACTTTTTGGCGGCGCTGGTGCTGGAAGGCAAAGCGGCGGGGCTGGCCTACACCGATATTTCCACTGGCGAATTTTTCTGCACTCAACTGGATGAGGTTTCCGACGAAGAAGCCCGTAGCGCTGTCCGCACCGAACTGGCCCGGCTCAACCCGGCAGAACTGCTGACCCCCCAGCGCCCGGCCCGCCGCCACATCCGCCCTGAAACTCTGTTTGCCGAAGACGAAGACCCTCTGGCGGTCTATCGCGGGCTGCTGGGAGGCGAAAACGAAGACCGTAACCTGACCCCACTCGACAGCTTTCACTGGCAGTTGGAAGAAGCCGGACGCGCTCTTAAAGGCCATTTCGAGGTCGGTAGCCTGGAAGCTTTTGGCTGTGGTTCGCTGCCGTTGGCGACACGGGCGGCGGGGGCAGTCATCGCCTATCTGGGCGAAACCCAAAAAACGGCCCTCTCGCGGCTCAATCCTCTGGTGACTTACTCCACCCAAAAATATATGGCCCTGGACACTCAGACCCGCCGCAACCTGGAACTGAGCGAAAACCGGCGGAGTGGTTCGCGTAAAGTCTCGCTATTTGGGGTGATGGACCAGACCCTGACGGCGATGGGCGGACGGATGTTGCATCGCTGGCTCAATCAGCCGCTGCTCGACCTGGAGAAAATCCGGGCGCGACAGGAGGCGGTCACGGCCTTTGTCCAGAGTGGTTATTTGCGCGAGGGCATCCGCGCTCTGCTCAAAGAGGTGGACGACGTGGAGCGTTTTGGGGCGCGGGCCGCGACTCAGGCCGCCTCACCCCGCGAAATGCTGGGCCTGTTGCAGACGCTTGAGCTAGTCCCTGGCTTTCAAAAGCTGATTGAAGAAGCCCCCCCGGAGGCCCAAAAAATATTACGGCCTATCGGCGGACGCTTGCATACCTGTCAAGAGTTGGTGGCCCACCTCAAGACCGCCGTCCCCGACGACCCGCCCGGCAAGAAGTGGACCAAAGGGGCGATTCGGGACGGCTTTAGCGCCGAACTGGACCGGCTGCGCCAGATTAGCAGTACCGGTGAAACCTGGGTCGAGGAGTTCAAGCGGCGCGAAGTTGCCCGCACCGGCATCACTAGCCTGAAAGTAGCTTCTAACGCGGTTTTTGGCTACTATATCGAGGTTACGGCCTCCAATCTCGCCAAAATTCCGCCCGATTATATCCGAAAGCAGACGATTGCCAATGGCGAGCGGTTTATTACCCCCGAACTCAAGGATATGGAAACCCAGATTCTCAACGCCCACGAGCTAATTGAGGAACTGGAACTGGATTTATTCAAACAAGTGCTGGGGCAGGTGGCTTCGGCCTTACCCCAACTGACCGAGGTGGCCTCGGCGTTGGCCCATCTCGATGTTTTTTCGACCCTGGCGGAAGTCGCGGTCAACCATAATTTTTGCCGCCCGGTGCTGAACGATAGCAAGGCTCTGTCTATCAAGGGCGGGCGACATCCGGTAGTCGAACAACTTGGGGAAGAGACAATTTTCGTTCCCAACGATTGCACCCTGAACAGCGATGGGGAGCAGGTTTTGATTATCACCGGGCCGAACATGGCCGGGAAATCGGTCTATCTGCGGCAAGTGGCGGTCATCGTGCTGCTGGCTCAAATCGGAGCGTATGTCCCGGCGGAAAGCGCGACTATCGGGCTGGTAGACCGCATCTTTACGCGGGTCGGGGCGCAGGACGACATCGCTACCGGGCAATCTACCTTTATGGTCGAGATGGTCGAGACCAGCTATATTCTGGCTCACGCTACTCCCCGCTCGCTGGTCATTCTGGATGAGGTCGGGCGCGGCACGAGTACCTATGACGGGCTGGCGATTGCCCAGGCGGTCGTGGAATATATTCACAATAACCCAAAATGCGGGGCGAAAACTCTGTTTGCGACCCACTACCACGAGTTGATTGAGTTAGCCGGAACTTTGCCTCGTGTCCGCAATTTCAATATGGCGGTGCGCGAGGAAGGCGGCAAGGTTATTTTCATGCGAAAGGTGCTGCCGGGTGGGGCTGACCGCTCTTACGGGATTCATGTGGCTCAGTTAGCCGGGCTACCTCGCCCGGTTATTCGGCGCTCGGAAGAGCTTTTGCGGCTATTGGAAAATCTCAAGGCCGGAGCAGAGCCGCCCAAACCCCGTTCCGCTAACGGCAACGGGCGCAACGGGCATCCCGCCGACCATTTGCAAGCCGCCCTGTTTAGCACTCTGGAAACCGCAAATGGTGGCCCAAACCTGGCGGTACAGGTGGCAGAGACCGAACATCCGGCCCTGACCGCCTTGCGCCAGCTAAAAGTCATGGAGCTTTCGCCCCTCGAAGCGATTAACAAACTCTACGAGTTGCAGCAGAAGGCGTTGGGTGGACTGAGGACTGAGGAATAGTGGTCAGTGGTCAGTGGTCAGTGGTCAGTAGGAGAGTTTTGAGTTTTGAGTTAAAATGCCAAATACGAGCTGGACTTTCTCAGCCCTCAGCTCTTTTCTGACCACTGACCACTTTTAGTGAAGCGAGATTACGGATGAGTTATCCTGATTTGAGAGGCAAGGTCGCCATTGTGACGGGCGGCGGGGCGGGGATTGGCAAGGCGGCGGCGCTGGCTTTCGCCCGACAAGGGGTGGCGGTGGCGGTAGTGGACTGGAACGCCGAGTACGGACGGGCGGCAGTCGCCGAAATCGAGCAATTGTCGGAAGGCGAAGGTACAAGCTCTAGGGCGGCGGCTATCTTTATTCAGGCCGATGTCTCCAAAGCCGCCGATGCCGAGCGAATTGCCGCCGAAACTTTGACGGCCTTTAAGCGGATTGATATTCTGTTCAATAACGCCGGGATTCAGACTTACGGCACAGTAACCGACACCGATGAAGAAACCTGGGACCGAACTTTGAACGTCAACCTCAAGAGCGTCTATCTGGTTTCCAAATACGCCGTACCGCATATGATAGCCGGGGGCGGCGGCTCGATCATCAATACTGCTTCGGTGCAGGCCCAGGTTTGTCTGGCGAACTCCGCCGCCTATGTCGCCAGCAAAGGGGCGGTGCTATCCTTGACCCGCGAAATGGCTCTGGACTTTGCGCCCCATAATATCCGAGTCAATGCCATTCTGCCCGGCTCGATTAATACCCCGATGCTGCAATTTGCCGCCAGTCACGAAACCGACCCCGGCAAAGCCATCGAGGAATGGGGCAAAGTTTATCCGCTAGGTCGGGTCGGACGACCCGAAGAAGTCGCCGATTTGGTGGTATTTTTGGGCAGCAACGCCGCCAGCTTCATCACCGGCGCACCTTTTTTGGTAGACGGCGGCTTGGCAGCAAGAGCGTTTTAGCAGTGGTCAGTGGTCAGTAAAATACAGAGTTGAGAGCTAAGTTATTTACGCTTTACGATTAGGAAATTCAAAACTATCTTACTGACCACTGACCACTTTTCAAAGGAGAAACCAATGACCGAAGGCAAAATCGAGCAGCGTTTAGCGGATTTGGGGATTAAATTGCCGCCGACCTGGGATGCCCCGCCGGGCATGAACTTTATCAAGGCGGTGCAGGTCGGCGAATTGCTTTATCTGGCAGGACACGGCCCAACTGGGGCGGACGGCAAGCTGGCCTACCGGGGCAAGGTCGGGGCGGAAGTTTCTTTAGAGGAGGGCTATCAGGCCGCTCGGCTGACCGGGCTGAATATGCTGGCGACAGCCCAACAACATCTGGGAACGTTAGACCGGGTAGTCAAACTGGTCAAAGTGCTGGGCATGGTCAACGCCGTCGAGGGCTTTGGGCAGCAACCGCAGGTCATCAACGGGGCGAGTGACCTATTTGTAGAAATCTTTGGAGCGGAGATTGGCAAACACGCCCGCTCTGCCGTCGGCATGGGCGGTCTCCCCAATAATATGCCAGTCGAAATCGAACTTATCTTACAGGTCAGTGGTCAGTAAGCAGTGGTCAGTGGTCAGAAGAAATGCAGTCCTAAGTGTTAAGAAAGTCCGGCTCGTGCCTGGCGTTTTTACTCAAAACTTAAAACTTTCCTCTGATTACTGACCCCCGACCCCCACCAGAGGTTCTTATGGAAAAACTAGACGCACATCAGCATTTTTGGGATATGCAGCGTTGCGAATATCCTTGGCTTGGGCCGGAACTTGGGCCTATCTTTCGCAATTTCGTGCCAGACGACCTCGCGCCTACTCTGGCGGAAAGTGGGGTAAGCGGCACGATTGCGGTACAGGCCACCCATTCCCAGGTCGAAACCGAGTGGTATTTGGAGCTGGCCCAAAATTACCCCTTTATCAAAGGAGTGGTCGGCTGGCTCGACCTGACGGCCTATGATTTCGAGGAAAAGCTGGACACTTTAGCCACTAAAGGCCCGTTATGTGGTCTGCGTCATCAGGTTCACGACGAGCCGCAGGTAGAATGGCTCTTGCAACCTAAAGTTCTGCGCGGGCTGCGTTTGCTGGCGGCGAAAGATTACACTTTTGATTTGCTGGTACGTCCGCCGCACCTCCCAATGCTACCGGCCCTATTCGAGGCCGTCCCCAACGGGCGCTGGGTGATTGACCATCTCGCCAAACCGTTGATTAAAAGCGGCGAACTCGAACCCTGGCTGACCGATATGCGGCGGGTGGCCTATCATCCTAACGTCTACTGCAAAGTTTCCGGCATGATAACCGAGGCCGACCATCAGAACTGGACGGTGGATAATATTCGGCCCTACTTCGAGGCGGTCTTGCAAATGTTCGGGCCTAAGCGCCTGCTCTATGGCAGCGATTGGCCGGTATGTCTACTGGCGGGCCGCTATCAGCAGGTACACGACCTGGTTGCCAGCCTGATTGCCGCGCTTTCGTCGGACGAGCAAGCGGCGATTTGGGCAGGTACGGCTCGGCAGGCGTATCGAGGACTGCGGACTGCGGACTGCGGTATTTACGATTAAAAATTCAGTCCTCAATCCCTCAGTCCGGCCTTTATTACTCAGTCCTCAGTCCGCAGTCCTGCTTTCCCCCGCGATAAAGCCCAGACCGAGGGCGGTCAAGAGGCCGTTGCCGCTCAGGTAGCCGTCGCTGCCGTGACCAGAAATACCGGCGGCTACCCCACCTCCCGCATAGAGATTGGGGACGATTGAACCATCGGGCCGCAAAACCTGAGCCTGGGGAGTAATTTTCAGACCGCCCTGAGTATGGAAGAGCGCCCCGGTGACTTTTGTGCCATAAAACGGTGGCTGCAAAGATAGTTGGCCCGGCTCGAACTGACGCTCGAAATCGGCGGCCCGGCCTTCGCTTATTGCCCGATTGTAATTTTCAAGAGTGGTCGCCAGACCTGCCGGGTCAAGCCCCAGGTTTAGCGCCAATTCAGCAATAGTCGTGGCCTCTTTAAAAGCTTGCATTTCGATAGCCTGCCGAAATTCGTCGAATTTGAGAGTCAGTTCGTAGATCCGGCGGTCAAAGATTACCCAGGCTTCGCCCTCCGGTTGTTTTAAGACCTCAACCGCGAATTCACTATAGCCCCGCGTCTCGTTCCCAAACCGCCCTCCCCGGCGGTTGACCTCAATTCCGCCTTTCATCAGCACCGACCAACTCAGTAGTATCCCGTGTGGCACAATTACGCTGGCGTGACCCTGATAGGCATCCATAAAATCCACTGCCGCTCCCGCCGCCAATCCCCACAAAATCCCTTCGCCGGTATTGCCTTCGCCCCCAAAGTAGAGCGCCTCGGCGATTTCGGGGCAGTACTGCCGTATCATCGCGGGGTTGCCGCCAAAACCGTTGTTCGCCAGAATGACTCGCTGGGCCTTGATTCGCTCTGGCCCGATGGCCCGTACTCCCACTACTGCCCCTTGCTCGACTATCAGACCCTCGACAGCCTTGCCTGTCACCAGGGTTATTCTAGGGTCGCGTTTGACTGCCGCCACCAAATCCTGCACAATCGCCGCCCCGGTTCGGCTGGGAGAAGTGTGCATCCGAAACTGGCTATGAGCGGGATATTTGAAATCGTCCACAAATTCCAGGGCGACCCCGGCGTAATCCACCAGCCACTCTACTAGCTCTGGCGCGATTTCACACAGGCGCATTGTTACCGCTGGATCGCTCTGATGATGGTTTTTGGCGAAAATATCGCGGGCTAAATCCGCCGGGGTTTCGAGAATACCCGTCGCCCGTTGAAAGCGGCTGCCCGCCGCCATAATCATGCCACCACTGCGATAGGTGTTGCCATAAATCCGAGGAGTCTTTTCCAGCAAAAGCACTTGCGACCCGTGTTCCGCCGCTCGGAGGGCCGCTACCAGACCGCAACCGCCCGCCCCAACTACCACTATTTCGGTTTCCACATCGAAATCTTGCATGGGTTTCCTCTATCTTAGGACTTTCGCTAGTTAATCGGGGTAAACCGAAAAAAGTTATATTTGAATAATTCTGTTAGCATTTTATCAGAGTTCCTCAATGTTTACTATTTTGGTCATCTATAGTTATTCAACTATGGTAAAATAGCTAAGGAAAATAGCTAGGGTTTGTAGCTTTTGGAGCATCACGAGAGATTAACTTCGATTAATTTGTAAATGTAAGGAGTGAAGTGGATGGCGCAACGTCCTTCCCAACCACCCAATAAAGGGCCACGCTCGTCCAGACCGACCCCCAATCCCCTGGAATTTATAGACCGCAATCGAAAAGTTTTCAGCCTGTTAAACCTGGTAGCCGCCATCTTTCTGGTTTATTTTGCGATAAACGGCTTTTTGCAGGGCCTGGTCTTCACTCCCTTTGGGTTCGGGTTGCTGGGGCTTTATTTTTTCTATGCCTACGCCCGGATTGGCCTCCGTATAGACTTTGGCAAAATTGGGGTAATTCTAAATATGGTACTCTTGCTAGGAGCTTTGCTGTGTCTGGTGATTGGTTTGTCAAACCAAAATTAATTTGTAAAAATTCAGACCCAGCGCGCCTACATAGGGTTTAAGGGTTGGCCCGAAATATGCAAAGCATTTGTTTACCATAAGATTTAATACCTATAACATGGGTGGTCGCAATGTGCCGCCTTTGATCAATACAGTAAACCTAGATAAAGGAGACAGCTCATATACCATGAGGGAATATATTAAAAACGACTGTAAAAGGCGGTGGGCGAGGTGAAGCTAAACACTGCCGGTTATAAAATAGCCATGTTGAGCGTCCATACCTGCCCCCTGGCGGTCCTGGGCGGCAAAGAAGCCGGGGGAATGAATGTCTACGTAAGGGAACTGAGCAAAGAACTGGGACGGCGGGATGTCCAGGTAGATATTTATACCCGCTCTCAGAACCCGATTACGACTTTTACCCATACGCTTGGCCCAAATGTCCGCATCATCCATCTTCCCGCCGGGCCATTGCGCCCTTATGACAAAAACCAGATTTTCCAGCATCTGCCCGAATTTGTGGATAATATTCTGGACTTTCAGGCTCAATCCAGCGATGACCAGCCCTACGACCTGATTCATTCGCATTATTGGCTGAGTGGCTGGGCCGGCCTGCTTTTGCGCGAGAAATGGAATGTGCCGCTAGTCCAGATGTTCCATACCACCGCCCATCTCAAAAACGATATTGCCTGCACCGAGGCCGAGCGCGAACCGGAATTTCGGGCGATGCGCGAAGCCGAACTGATGCAACGGGTAGACCGGATTATTGCCGCGACCCCGGTTGAGAAAGCTCAGTTAAGCTGGCGCTATGATGCCCCCACCGACAAAATCGAGACGATTCCCTGTGGAGTGGATTTGCGGCTTTTCAAGCCGCTTTCCAAAAGCGAAAGTCTGGCCCGATTGCGGGAGCGCGTTCCCGGCTTGCGGGCGCGACACCTGGGGCTGTTGGTAGGCCGAATTGACCCGATTAAGGGGGTAGATGTGCTAATCGAGGCAGTACGCCAGTGGCGGGCCTGCCGGATAGCCCAGGGGCGGCCCTTCGGCCCGGACGAATTTCAGGTAATGGTGGTTGGAGGCGGCACCGGGGTCGCCGGAACGACTACTCGCAGTGGACGCAGCCTCTCACTTTTGTCGCCGACGGTGCCGGACAATAACCCGGAAGCGGCGCGATTGCGGACTTTAGTTCAGCAATTGGGGCTATCCGAGCAAATTCTGTTTGTACCGTCCCAGCCCCAGGAGCAGATGCCCTATTTCTATAGCGCGGTAGATGTGGCGATTATGCCCAGCCGCTACGAAAGCTTTGGGATGGCGGCGCTAGAAGCCCAGGCTTGCGGTACGCCGGTAATAGCCAGTCAGGTCGGCGGCTTACCCTATGCCGTACAGGATGGGGCAAGTGGTCTGCTGGTCGAGCCGGGCCAACCGACGGCCTTAGCCGGGGCGCTGGAAGAACTGCTGGATGACGCGAACCTGCGGGCGCGGTTAGGGCGACAGGCCGCAATTCGGGCCGAGGAATTCGGCTGGCGGGCTATTACTGATAATATCTTGGAGGTCTACCAGAGCCTTACCCTGCCAGCCAACCGCGAAAGTCTGGCGGATTTGGTTAAAAGCTCTTAGCCGGTAAAGGCGCGGTTATAGAAATTTAGATAATCCTGGCAATGGCTGGTCCAGTACTTTTCGTTGTGACCGCCGGGCCAGACGTTCCAGCTATGTTCTACTCCGCGCTCCTGCAAGACCTGATGAAATTCCTGGACGCGGGGTAGCCATTTGCCGTCTTCCTCGCCTATATCCAGCCAGAGGCGATAACCAGTCAGGTTTTTGGTTTGGGCCAGCGAAACCGGGTCTATTCCGGCATAATACTCATCATCGCCCCAGTAATCGAAAGCCTGGGCTTTAGTCCGTAAGGCCGGACTATGCGCTCCCATGATGCCAAAAATTCCCGGAAAATTGAACCCCAATTGCAATGCTCCGTGTGCGCCCATCGAAATACCGCCGATTGCCCGGTGATTCGAGTCATTCAGGGTGCGATAGCTGGCATCAATATAATTGATTAAATCCACCACCAGATAATCGCCCCAGCGCGGGCCGCCATTGACGTGGTTGAGCCAGTAACCTTGTTCACCTTCCGGCAGGACGATAATAAAAGGCTTAATCGCCCCGGTTTGAATCAGATGGTCGGCGGCATCGAATAGCCCCAAATTAAACCAGTCTTGATACGAGCCACCCAGCCCGTGCAGCATATAAAGTACCGGAAAACGAGTATTGGTGTAGCTGTAGCCGGGCGGCAAGTATACTCGATAGGTCAAATCTTTTTTAAGGGCCGGACTAAAGAAACTCTGGTCAAGTACCGTCCCCTGTCCCTTGAAAGGTATGGCTGAACTAAGCCGAGTGGTAAAAGCTTTCGGGTTGGGAAGGGCCGAACTGCGATTGAGGACATAGCGCCAGGTGTAATAATGCTGCCCGACATTGCCCATTTCGACTTTATAGGGGTCGGGGTTAGAAGGGGTATAGGTCAGTACCCGCCGCTCGAAAAGTTGGACCAGGACATCTTTTTCAACCCCGCCGACTGTCGCCCGCGCCCAGTAGGGTTCGGTGATAGGCCGCCCCAGGACGGCGGTCGGATTATCCAGCAAAGCCGCAACCTGGCTAAAGGCGCGTCCATCCCAGATTGACCCTTTGCGGCGGCCAAACTCGCCAAAAACATCGGCAATATTGTGGTGAGTTACGGCATCATAGTTCTCGATAAGCCGGGCTTCGGGCGGCTCAATGGGGCTGACTACTCCGGCCCGGTCAATCCGGTTCTTGAGACCTAGCCCGACCTGATTGCTCTCCGGGATTGCGGCATTGATGACCGTCTTGAAACTGGCATAAGTCGGGGCAAGCGGGTTGCCACCCCCTAGATTGGAATCGCCCGCGACCTGAATTGGGTTGGGCGGAAGCTTTACAAAGCTGCTATCGCCATCCTGACGACTGCCGCTGACCATCTCCGCTACCAGTAGACCGGTGGTGACATAATAGGAATTTTGGGGGTTGGCAGTGGGATTGGTAATCTCCATGCGGGCTTTGTCGAAATACTGGACTTTGCGAGGCAAGCCGTTATATATTTCGCTGACGACCTTCTGACTACCGGGCAAGGCATTGCCCCAGGTGTAGCCACGCCCGGCCTGAACGGTTTCCAGGACTGGTTTATCCAGGCGTTGCCAGACTTGCTTAAAGCTTTGGTCGTTAAAGAAAAGCAGGGATGATTTATTATTCGGGGAAGCCAGGCTTATTTCGGGCTGAAATAGTAGCGCTGTCAGCAGTAGCCCCAACATCCAGGCCAATTTAGGCCGAGCGCCAAAGTCTTTTTGGTTATAGAGTTTCCAGTGCATCGTAAATAACCCAGATAAGATAATCGGTTTGATTAAACCCACAAAAAATTAGCCCCTGACCGGGCGGGCTTGCTGATAAAAACCTTAACTAGCTGACAGGCTCAAAATGACGATTACTTTGCTAAAATTGTTCCGAAATAGCTCCGAGAAAAGAATATGGAAGTCGCTAAAACCCACGCTTTCCATTAGTTCGGCTCATTATAACACAAACTCTGAAAAGATTTTCACAATACAACCCAAGAGGAACAAATTAACAGAGGTAGACCGGATGAACAGGATTTTAGAGTTTTACTGACCACTCTTATCCTGTATTTCCTGTCTATCCCTGTTAATTTGGATTCAGTTTGTAGAGAAATATCACTATCCCGTAAAATTCTCGGCGCTCGATTATGGCGAAGCGGGCAGCAAATTGCTGCTGAAGGCGGTCAAGGTAGGTTTCGGTCTGGCCCGGTTGGGGATTGGTGCGGACAAACCAAATCCTTCCGCCGGGCTGGACTTGGGCCAGCAGTTCCGGGAGCGGGGTATAGGACATATTCAGGGCTTCAAGCGTAGTTTTTGATAGGTCATCGTGAATATTGTTTGGCTCTTCCGGGGCTAAAAACTGAGGGCCGGGCGCTTTGAGATAAGCCAATGGCAAGTACGAAAGTTTGCTGCTGTGCAAAGTAACATCCCCGGCCTGATACCCGGCCCGAATATAGGCCGTCACTGCCGCATTGTCGTAGTGGGTGCTATATTCTGGGCTGAAATAGTAATAGGCCAGCGCCCCAACCAGAATGACAATACCGGGAATAATCAGCCCAAACCAGCGCCAGGGATAGCGGGCCGTCTGGATTACTCTTGCCAATAAGATATAGAGCGGGGCGGAATAGCCAATCAAGCTGCGTTCCAGATAGAGCGGGGCGAACAGATACGAAACTACTAAAACCAGGCCAACCGTTCCCAGCCAGTAGGTCAGCATCAGACAAATCTCGAAAGAGCGACGGCGTTGGCCCTTAGCGCCCCGCTTTAACCGAAAGCGCAGACTATAGAGCAAAAACAGGGTGATTAGCGCCCCAAAGAGCAATCCGGCTACCGCCAGTTCTGGCCCCACCGTCAGATTCGTGGCATTGACCAAAAATACATCGGTCAGACGCAGAAATTCCAGGGGGTTAGGGGTATCAATCCAGTAGGCTTTTTTGACTTCCCCGGCCCGCCGCAGCAAAACCGTCAGCGCCCAGGGCGCATAAGCCAGCCCGATGACGATATTTGCTGCGGCCCACCAACCGACCTGCCGCCAGTTACGCCTACCCGAAACGCGCCATTGCCACCAGGTAGCGATTATAAAGAACAGGCCCAACGTTACCAACCCAAAAATCGAAAAGTAGAGATTATAGAGTGCCAGAGTTGCTACGACGGCGTAAAGCCCCCACGCCCATCTGCTCCGTCGCCAGGCCCGGTAAAAAGCCCATACCAATCCAGTCCCCAACAGGGCTTGCAAGCTATAATGGCGGACTTCCTGAGAATAAAGTATCTGGAAGGGAGCGACTGCCGCCAAAAGCATTGCCAGCAGTGCGGTGCGCGACCCAAAAAGCTCTTTTGCCAGCCCATATACAACCGCTACAAAGCCCAACCCAAAGACTACCGACAAGAGCCGTCCGCTATAGACGCTATCGCCAAAAAGCTGCATCCAACCCTTTAGCACCAGATAAGGCAGGGGCGGGTGATAGTCGTTGGCAGTCCCGGTCAGCAAGTTGGAAATATCGCGTCCTGCCAGGGTCAGGCTAAAGCTTTCGTCGTACCATAGACTGCGGAAGTCCAGTCGCCAAAGCCACAGGCCGGCGGCAATCCCCAAAATTGCCCCAAAGCCCCACCATTTATAGGCCAGAGCCAATTCACCCAATTGCTCGCTCCAGCCAGGGATATAGATTTCCTCGCTGAGTTCGGCTTCGACTTCTGGTTCGGCCTCAGTTTCGGAGCTGACCGGCGCGGCAATAAGCGGGGTTGCTTCCGAGGGGACTACAACCGGGGCGGGCTGAGAAGGCTTGGCAGGCGGGACGACGGGGTTTTTCTCGACCACAACCTGACTAAGGAGAGGAGTTTTGGGCGGATTGGCAGATTTTGGTTTGGGGGAAGAACCAGCTTTAGACTTCTTTTTGCTCATCTGGGCTTTATCATTCGTTTTCAGGCATCAGATAGTTCCGGCGTTGAGATTATAGCACGCCGATATACGCGGTGCTAGGTCGGCTCAAAGATAGTACTAAAGGTTATTGGGGGATGAGATTTTGCAATATCTTAATTAAGAGATTACAAAAATTAAAATGGCCGCTTCATTAATAAAAATAAAATTGGGGCGGCTTTTGCTCTGATTTTATTTTATAGTCAACGGCCTGATGTTGGTTTGGCTGCTTTTTAATATTCAACAACCTGCCCAAGTGGAAAGTCTCACTCTTCAGCTTAATGGGTCTTGCGTCAGGTAAAGTTGGCAGCGTTAGGAGATAGTTTTGAGTTATAATACCATAGCTATTTAGCCAGTCTCAAGAACTTGTATTTTTGGCTAATCCTGACAACTTTAGCCTCAAAGATAACAGGAAGAGTTATAATTCAAACCTACCCATTAAACCCTTCCACCAGATAGGCGGTAACTGCTTCACGTTTGCCTTTGACCGCGATTGGCTGCATTTCGCAGACTTGCAGTTTTGAGCCTAAACGATTATAGACTTCCTCGCTGATGACAATCTGACCGCGCCGGGCGACCTGTTCGAGGCGTTGGGCCAGATTCACCTGGTCGCCAATCACGGTGTAGTCCATCAACCGCTCTGAACCGATATTGCCGACCACTACTTCCCCAAAATTGATGCCAATACCCAGGCCTAGAGCTTTCATGGCCGGTTCAGTCCAACGTGCGCTCAACAATTCAAAAATACGCTGCATTTCGAGGGCAGTCTGAACGCACCGCTCCAAATCGTCGCCATACGAAATAGGCGCACCATAAAAGGCGAGAATACAATCGCCGACATATTTGTCAAAAGTACCTTTGTGACTGAAAACCACCTCGGTGATGTCGTGAAAACACTCATTCAAGACCTCGACCACCCGCTCGGCGCTAGTAGTTTCGGAAAAAGTGGTAAAGCCGCGAATATCAGCGAACAGAATCGCTACCTCCCGTTTTTCGCCACCCAGCTTGAGCCGTTTTTCGGGGTCTTCCAAAATCGTGGTTACAATTTCCTCGCTCATATAACGGTTGAGCAGCCGGAAAAGCAACCGCCGCTTTTGTTCCACATCGTTATGTAAACTGCGAATTCGCAAGAGCGAGCGAATCCGGGCCTTTAGCTCAATCCGATTAAAGGGCTTGGTCAGGAAATCGTCCGCCCCCGACTCCAGGCCGCGCACCTTGTCTTCCATCCTGTCAAGGGCGGTCAAGAGTACAATCGGGATAAATTGGGTGGTCACATCGTTTTTAAGGCGGGCGCAAACTTCAAAGCCGTTCATCCCCGGCATCATCACATCCAGCAAAATCAGGTCAGGGTCGTTATCGGCGACCTGCTGCAAAGCTTCCTCGCCATCAAGGGCCGTCAAAATATCATAGCCATCGGCGGATAGCAAAGCTTCCAGCAACTCGACGTTAGCCGGAATATCATCCACCACCAGAATCCGGGCGGCCACTCGTCCACCCTCGCGCCCATAGCCTGCTCCAACTCGGCGGTTATACCAACTAGAGCTAGTGCCAGTTCCATTTATGCTGTTGACCGATAAGTTCATTTGAAAGCTACTCCCTGCCTTATTAAATGTGTCCCAGATAATTCAGTTACGCCACTCCCATTAACCATTAAATATAGATTAAACTATTGTTAGGACTTTCGCCTCAAGTCGGGTGGAAGCCCAGAATATTTATATCTTTGAAAAAAATTACTACGTAATTTTTTTCAAAGATATAGAAAACATGTCTTGGTGGTATATCAAAAGTTTCGCCATCTCAGAAAAATTCACTGAGCGAAGTCCTATATTGTAAGAATTTAGCCTCACGTTCAAGGGCCACCACGCAGGTCGCCCGTCGAGGGCTAAGTATTCACCCCGAACCGAATTGTTACAAATCTCAGACCCCCAACCCCCGATTTTAGATTCCAGATTTCAGATTTTAGATTTCTATCCACCCTCAAGCTTTAGAGGCGGGAGCTTGCTGCAAAAACTCGGCGATTTGGGCTGGAAACTGGCGGGTATCTATCGGCTTTGAAATATAGCCGTTACAGCCTGCCTCCAAAACTTTTTGCTCGTCGCCCTTCATGGCGTGGGCGGTCAGCGCCACAATAATCAAGTCCGCCAGGGCGCTATCCTCGCGCAGAATCCGGGTCGCCGTCAGACCGTCCATGCCCGGCAATTGAATATCCATCAGCACCAGGTCGGGGCGCTGGTCGCGTACTGACTGGATACCATCCAAAGCGGCAGTAGCCTCGCGGACGGTATAGCCGTGCGCTTCCAGCAAGTCGCGGGCCAGTTCCATATTCAAAGGATTATCTTCGATGATTAAAATTGCAGGCATTATTATTCCTCTACTACTCTGAACCGTTGAGAAGCGTGACCGCTTCCAACAAACTCTGCCCGGAGCGTGCGCCTTTCTTCAAGACCGCCTCGGCCTGTTGCAACTGATTTCGCTCGGCGGCATCTAGTTCTTTGGCGGTATAGACAAATACCGGGACATCCACCGTCGCGGGGTTCTGGCGCAAACGGCGCAGGACTCCAAAGCCATCCAGACCGGGCAGCATCAAATCCAGCACTACCAAATCGGGGGGATTGTCCTGGGCCATCTTCCAGCCACTTTCGCCGTTTTCGGCGGTTTGGACTTCCAGCCCGGCAGAAGTCAACGCCTGGACAATCAGCTCCCGGTCAAGCGGGCTATCGTCAATCACCAGGGCGCGGAGTGGTTCGCCGGTTTCGCGCTGCACCTGAAGATGTTTGCGGCGGCGCACATGCAAAGCCTCTTGCTGTAATTCTGCCAGCTTGGTCGAAAGCTCCTCTTTGCGAACCGGCTTGACGAAGCTGGCAACCGCCCCCAGCGCAAACCCCGATTCGTAGTTATCTATCATCGAAACCACCAGTACCGGGATATTGCGGGTGGTCGGGTCGGCCTTGAGTTCGCGCAGGACATCCCAACCGTTTTTATGGGGCAGCACAATATCAAGGGTAATTACCGACGGTTGCAACTCTCTAGCCCGTTGCAAAGCCTGGTCGCCTCTGGCACAGCGCACCACCCGATAGCCGTTCTGCTCCATGTAGAGTTGCAACAATTCGGCGGCCTGCTCTTCATCCTCAATCACCAGCGCCACCTGTTCGCCCAGGCTCATAAAAGTGCGAGTAAGCGGGAACTGTTCAGGAATTTCGGCAGGTTTGGGTTTTAGCGGTTCGACGGGCATTACCAGGGTAAATATGCTGCCCTTGCCAAAGACACTCTGCACCCGAATATCACCACCGTGCAGCCGGGCCAATTCGCGGCTCAAAGCCAGTCCCAGCCCAGTCCCCTGCTGCCGTTTGGAAAGGGTGCTATCCACCATCTGAAATTTCTCAAAGATGCGCTCAATGTCCTCCGGCTTAATCCCGATGCCGGTATCACTGACGCTAAGTTCAAGCCAGTCATCCCCGTTGCGGCGGGTAATCGTGCTAGTGACCTCCACCGAACCATTTTCGGAGGTGAATTTCAGGGCATTCGAGAGTAAATTATAGAGGACTTGCTTGATGCGTCCTCGGTCTCCGGTCACATTGACCTCGGTCTGGTCGGGTGCGCCCAAATGGGTCGCCAGAGCGATGCGTTTCTGAGTGGCTAGGCTGGCAACGTTATTAAAGACATCATTGACCAAATCGCGGGGCGAGAACTTTTCGAGTTGTAGCTCCATCTTGCCCGCCTCGACCTTCGACAGGTCTAGCACGTCGTTGACCAACGCCAGCAGGTGCTTACCGCTAGTCAGAATATTGTTGATATAACGCTCTTGTTTGGGATTGAGCGGGCCAAAGGTCTGGTCTTGCAGGAGTTCGCTAAAGCCGATAATCGCATTGAGAGGAGTTCGCAATTCGTGGCTCATATTCGCCAGAAACTCGCTTTTGTGGAGGGTAGCCTGTTCGAGCTGAGTATTGGCTATCCGCAATTCGGCGACGGTCAAATTCAGTTCGCCATAAAGTTCCCCGGCCTGGAGCGCGAGACCGACCTGTTTGCCTATCGAAAGTATCAAATCATGGTCGGCACTCACGAACTGATGACGACCTTTGCTAGCAAGTACATAGCCGCCCAAAATCTGGTCCTTGGCCTGGAGCGGCCCGATTACCAGCGAGCGATAGCCGGTGCGCTTGAGCAAGTCGCGGTCTATTTGAGGAAGGACCGCCAAATTTTCAAAAATTACTACCTCGCCTTCACTCAAAACCCGGTGCATCAGCTTATCGTCATTTAATAATGGCGCAAAAAAGGCCTGAAACTCCTCGCTAAAGCCGCGTTGCGCCCCTTGCCGGAAAACGCCGCTATGGTCTATCAACATCATGCCGCCAGTTTCGACCTTCATGGTTTCAAGCATCCGGTCAAGGCATTGCTGCAAAAGGTGATTAAGGTCGAGGGGCTGGTTTAGCACCGAGGCCACCGAATAGAGCGCGGTCAGTTCCCGGTTGCGTTTGACGACCTGAGCTTCCATCGCTTTGCGGGCGCTGACATCCCGCACCAGCCCGATATTCAACACCGGGATATTATTTTCCAAATAGATGCGCCCGCTGATTTCGACTGGGAAGCGCCGCCCGTCCTTAGCGTGTAGTTCCAGACTGGTCACGCCCTGGATGCTATCATAGCTCCGCAGTCTAAAATTCTCGACGATTCTGGAATGATATTCGGGCGGAATTACTTCCAGAAAATTATGCCCGATTAGCTCTTCGGGCCGATAGCCCAAAAAGTCAATTATATTGTCGCTGACAAAAGTAATATTGCCGCCAAAATCTACCGCGTACATCAAATCACCCGAATTTTCTATCAGGGTGCGGTATTTTCGCAATTCGTTTTCGAGCAGGGTTTTCTGGCGCAAAAGAGTCTCGACTACACTCTGTTCGGCCTGGGAAAGCTGGGCGGTTTCGACGATTTCGGCAATTTCGGCGGGCGAGGTATCGGCGCTAAAGACCGAGGAAGCGATATAAGCTTTCAGACCCTTATCCTGAAAAGCGGTTAGCACTTCTTCGATTGGTCGGCTATCTTCGTAAAAATCTTCGACTATGATTAATCTACGCGCCATTTTCACTCCGCCTGAGATTTCTGCAACCCAAATATATATTTTTCTATATTATACTCGCTCGGCATTAAGGAAAGCATTACGGTGACAAACCCCAGATTTGATTAGACCTGGGAATAGCTATGACTATTCTCAGTTATTATTTCTAAGTATTATATCTAGCTATTATTGTAACCTATTTTGGGTGATTCTTATAGTTTATTCTGGCGGTATTTGGTTGAAATTTCCAAATCTTTTCCAATTCAGGTCGCCGAACCAACCTGGATTTAGAGTTTATCATAAAACGAGGTTGATTTGTAATCAGGTCGAAAACTTGCCTTGAAAATAAAAGTTTACACTTAAAGCTAACAATGATATTATCACATTTAGCGTCAATCTAATCGGTATATTCTGGCAAAGCTTTAGCTTGATTATTGCTAACCCCGGTTTTTATGGTAGAATAAATCAACCGGCGGCGCTTGAATCCAGCTTTGTCAGGCGTTCTCCACAATTTCACGGTTAAATGGTAATAAACTATGGCGCTCTAGCCATAGTGATTTTTAGCGGACAAGGGGTACATAATATGATGACTGCCGATAAGCCTCTCATTCTGGAAGGTTTAGCTCCAATTGTCGGTTTGAGGATACGGGAAGCCCGCACCGACAAAGGGATGAGCCAAAAAGACCTCGTAGGCGAGCGTTTCTCCAAGAGTTACATCAGTTCCATCGAAAGGGGTAAAATTACTCCTTCCCTCAAAGCCCTTGAATATATTGCCCGACGGCTGGGCGTTACGGTCGCTTATCTCCTGACCGGTTTGCATCCCGGTCAACCCATCAATTCCAACGGGGTCAACCATCATGCTATGGAAGAACTAGCCGAGCCGGATGCCCTGGCTCGCTGGGATTTACTTTTGACCGAGGCGCGGGTGTTGCGGGAACAACATCGCTTCGAGCAAGCCCGTCACCTATTGAGTACCAAAGTGCGGGTTCGCCAGCTAGGGGTAGAGCAACTCAAGCAGTATCATTACGCCCTGGCCCAGCTTGGAATTGACCTGGAAGACCCTCGCGCCGCCCTGACCGAACTGGAAGTGGCCCGCGACCTGGCGGAAAAAACCGGGGATGCCGAAACGATGGCGCGAGTGCGGCAGTTGGGCGGCATGGTCTATATGCAGCAAGGCAAACCAGTACAGGCCATTGAGCAATTGCGGTTGGCTTTGCAAGCCATCGAAACCGGCATCGTCCGCGACTTTCATTTCCGGTTGGCGGTCTATAGCCAGTTGGGGCTTTTACATCATCAATTGGGAGATGACAAAGAAGCGGTGGAGATGTATCGGCAGGCCCTCCAACTGGCAGAAGATAGCACCAACCCCGAAAAGCTGGCAGCCCATTACTGGAGTCTGGCGCTGGCCTACCGGGAAAGCGGTAATACGACCCAGGCCAAAACCTTTGCCGCCCGCAGTCTGGCGCTGTACGAAAGTCTGGCGGATTTGCGCCGTCTGGCGGATTTGCGCTCCGGCTTTGGGGTGCTTATGATGGAAAGTCATCAGTTTGGGCAAGCCGAAGAGCAATTTCAGATGGCCCGGCAACTGGCAACCGAACATAACGACACGGTGGCCCAAACCGTCGCCAGTATGCATCTGACCGACCTGTATTTAGAGCAGAACGACCTGGACCGGGCTAAAAACCATAGCGAAGAGATGGAGCGCGGTCTGGAAAATCTCGATGGCAATCTGCGCGGGCAGGCCCTCAGCAGTCGGGCCAGTTTGCTGGCGGCCCAGGGCCAGAACCAGCAGGCGATTCAGTATTTTCAGGAGGCCTTGAACCTGATCGAAACCAGCCCTTCCAAAGAGCTATTGAGTAAAGTTTATTTTCGTTATGCCCGCACCTTGAATGCTCATGGTGACACCGCTCGCGCCGCCGAAATGTTCGAGCGGGCCTATCATCAGCTAGGTCGCCCCGCTCTGGTATCAACCGAACGCTAGGTCTTTGGATTTACTTTTAAGATAGTTTTGGATTTAGCCGAAGTATATTAGTTGTACTTCGGCTATACTTTATTTTGGCAACTATACTTAATCCCCCGGCTATATTATAATAGGCCCGCTTTAGCTATTCCGGTGCTAAAAATAGGGCCGGGGATGTGACCAGTATGAAGGCACATCGCTGACCGGGAAAGTGAATAAAAACTGTGCTGGTACTTTGCGATTTCGATGGCACAATTACTCTGCAAGATGTGACCAATACCCTACTCGACCATTTTGTCGGCTCGGTCTGGCGGGATACCGTCCTGGCAGATTACCGGGCCGGACGGATTAATCACTTGCAAATTATGCAAGGTTCTTACGGCTATCTCAAGACTCCGTTGCCCGAATTGCTGGCCTACTCCCGTCAAACCATCCAGTATCGGCCCGGCTTTGAGCAACTGATAAGCTATTGCCGCGAGCAAGGGCATCGGCTGGTGGTCGTCAGTGGCGGGTTGAGTTGGTATCTGGAAGCTTTTCTACCGCCCGGCCTGCCCTACTTTGGCTATATTGGCGACTACGATGAGGCCCGCAAAATCTGGGAAGTGCAATTACCAGGTTGGCCCTCGGTAGACCCGGCGGCGGGCGAGGATTTCAAGGTACGGGTGATGGAAGAATTACGCCACGAATATGGCGCGGATGCTCTGCCGGCTATCTTTATTGGGGACGGGCGCAACGATGGGCCGGTGGCGCAGGAGGCTGACCGGGTTTTTGCGGTCAAAGATAGCTTTCTCACCAAAATCTGCACTGAGCGCGGTCAGGCCTTCACCCCTTTCACCGATTTTAATGAGGTAATCGCCGCCCTCAAAGCAAGTGGGTCTAATCCGCTTAAAATAGCGGTGGTCGAGGACAAATAAAATGCTGGATGAAAAACAAACTGAACTAGCAACTACCGGCCTGGGATTGGTAACATTAGGCGCAGGCAGCGTTTTTGCGCTTTTCCCGAAGCTGGGAGGCTGGGGATTTGGCCTCAAACCCGAAGCTAATGCCCTGGGCGGCACGCAGGTCGCTATCCGAGCGCTGGGCTTCCGCGACATCGCCTTCGGGCTGGGACTGCTGGCAAACCGCAATCAGCCTGGGGCCGCCCGGCTATGGCTACGCCTGTTTAGTCTATGTATGGCGGGCGATGTCGCGGCCTGTGGCCTGGCCTTACGCAAGCCGAATAGCGGGGTAATGACCGTAGTAGGCGGACTAGCCTCGATTGTCTTCGGGGCGGTGGCCTGGATTGCCGCGAAAGGTCGCACTGAGGACTGAGGTTTTAATCGTAAATCGCGGCCTCGCCCCCTTTGGGGGTAAATCGTAAATTCACTGACCACTACCCAGGAGAGAAAATCTTGAGCCGGATTGCTGAAACTTTTGACCGCCTTAAAGCTGAGGGCAAAACCGCCTTTATGCCCTTTGTGACGATTGGTTATCCCGAACTGGATACTACCGCCGAATTAGTTCCAGCTCTGATAGAGGCTGGGGCTGACCTGGTAGAGCTGGGCGTACCATTTTCCGACCCTATCGCCGAAGGGCCGAGCATCCAGCGTTCCAGTTTTAAGGCCCTGGAAAACGGGGTAACTCTGGCGAAGTGCTTTGAGACGGCCCGCGCTATTCGCGCCAAAACTGCTGCGCCGTTGCTGTTCATGGGGTATTACAACCCGGTCTTTTCGTATGGGGTAGAGCGATATGCCGCCCGTTGCGCTGAGATAGGGATAGATGGCCTGATTATCCCGGACTTGCCGCCAGAAGAGGCCGACGAAGCGGCTACCGCCTGTCGTAAATATGGCCTGGACTTGCCTTGTTTTGTCGCACCGACTAGCACCGATGAGCGGATAGCCCTGGTCGTCAAAACCGCCAGTGGCTTCATTTATTGTGTGGCTCTGACCGGCGTGACCGGGGCGCGAAGTAGTCTGCCGGACTACCTGCCCGACTTTCTGGATCGGATACGCGCCGCCACTAACTTGCCACTGGTATTAGGTTTTGGCATCAGCAAGCCGGAGCATTTCGCCAGCGTCAGGCCGATGGTAGACGGCGCAATAGTCGGCAGCGCCCTGATTGATGTCCTGGAAAAAGCCCCCCCCGCCGAGCGGGTCAATCAGGCAGTGGCTTTCGTAAAGCAAATCGTATCGGCCTAAATTAGATTTTAGATTTGGAGACCTATAACTTGGACGCTGTAATTCTGCACATCACCCACCCAGCGGACTGGGCCGCCGCCCAGCAGACCGGGTTTTATCGGGGGGATACCCTCGATACCGAAGGGTTCATCCACTGCTCGACCTCGCAGCAAGTGGTGGCTACTGCCAACCGTTTTTATCCGGCGCAAACCGGCCTGATATTATTGTGCATTGCCACCGCCAAAGTACAGCCTGAAATCAAGTATGAGGACGCGGGTAATGGCGAGCTTTTCCCCCATATTTATGGGCCGCTCAACACCGAGGCCGTCACCGAAGTTCTCGACTTTGAGCCAGCTACCGACGGGCGATTTATGCTACCGCCGAAACTGGCAAACTAAAATTATTTGGTGGCAAACCGCCCGCGCTTAAAGTATAATCTTGCCAGCACCGAAAAGCACTGAAAAGCTTGGAAGCTCAGAAAAACTGAGGAGTCAGTGAAGATGAGTGATACTCAGGAAACCAAAACCGAAGCCCCGGATGTATCGCCCTTTGAGGCCATCCGCCATACCGAGGAGGACGGCAACGAATATTGGTCGGCCCGCGAACTGGCGAAAGTCTTGGGCTACACCCGCTGGGAACGATTTCCGGGCGTAATCAACAAAGCCGAAGCCGCCTGCACCAATAGCGGACATACCGCCGCCGATCATTTTCGAGTCTCCTCGTATATGATCCAGCTAGGTAAAGGCGGGCAGCGCCCAGTCGAAGATTTTCGGCTTTCGCGCTACGCCTGCTATCTGATTGTCCAGAATGCCGACCCTAACAAAGAAATTGTGGCGCTGGGCCAGACCTATTTTGCCACCATGACCCGGATTGCCGAAGAAGCCGATATGCTGGCGGGCCTCAATGAAGCCCAGCGCCGCCTGTATCTGCGCGGGCAACTCTCCGACCATAACCGCCAACTTGCTGCTACTGCCAGCCTTGCCGGGGTGGTTCAACCGCTCGATTTCGCTATCTTTCAGGACCATGGCTATATGGGTTTATATGGCGGGCTTAAAACCGCCGATATTCAGGCCCGCAAGAAGCTCAAAAAGGGTCAGCAAATTCTCGACCACATGAATAGCTCCGAGATGGCTGCCAATCTGTTTAGAGCTACCCAGACCGATGAGAAAATCCGCCGCGACAAAATTCAGGGCAAAGCCTCGGCGAACCAGGCTCATTATGAGGTAGGTCGTAAAGTCCGCCAAACCATTCAGGAATTGGGCGGCACGATGCCCGAAAACCAGCCCACCCCAGTTGAGAGTATTCAGCAACTCAAGCAAAAAGAAGAAAAGCGGCTCAAGCAAGGCCCGCAACTTTCGATGTTTGGGGAAGAAGAGCTGGACGAAAATCTTGAGCAGCCAGCTACCAACCACTGACCACCGATTACTGGCTATTTTAATCCGCTGTTTTTATTAGAGGGAGAGACCGAAAAGATGATTAACGAAACTCGCTTGAAAGATTTATTGCTGGAATTATGCAACACCGACAGCGAATCCCGGCAGGAAGGCCAGGTAGCCCAAAAGCTCAAGGCCGCCATGGAAGCTATTGGCGCTACCGTCGAAATTGATGGAGCAGGCGAGGCTGTTGGAGGCGACACCGGCAACGTAATTTGTCGGCTACCCGGCAACCAGGTCGGAGCGCCGCCTATCTTTCTGGCGGCCCACATGGATACGGTTGTGCCGGGCATCGGCTGTAGCCCGGTTATCGAGGGCCATATTATCCGTAGCAATGGCAAAACCGTTTTGGGTGGCGATGACAAGAGCGGTTGCGCTATCATCGTCGAAGTCTGCCGAAGGATTATTGAAGAAAATGTGCCGCACGGTGACATCGAAGCCGTCTTTACTATCTGCGAAGAGGTTGGGCTACTGGGCGCAAAATTTCTGGATGTCAGCCAGCTTAAATCAAAGTACGGGCTGGTACTGGACAGCGATGACATCGGCTTTTTATTTACCCAGGCTCCCGCTGCTGACAAGATGGAGTGGACAGTTTACGGCCTGGAAGCTCATGCCGCGATGGCCCCCGAACAGGGTATGAGCGCCATCAGGATTGCCAGCGAAGCTATTTCCGCCATGAAACTGGGCCGGGTAGACTCCGAAACCGTCGCTAATATTGGCTCTATCGTCGGGGGCGGCCCGACCAATATTGTCCCAAACAAAGTGGTAATCAAGGCCGAAGCCCGAAGCCTTAGTGTCGCCAAGCTGGATGCCCAGGTAAAACACATGGACGACTGCTTTCAGGAAGCTGCTGCCCGCTACCACGTAAAGATAGATGGCGAAACCCGCCGCGCTACGGTGGAAAGCCGGATTAGCCGCGAATATGATAAGCTGGACGTGTCCGCCGATAGCCCGATTGTGCGGCTGGTAATTCAGGCCGCTAACAATTTACATCACAAAGTCGAGGCGATGTCCATGATGGGCGGTTGTGATGCTAACGCTCTGAGCGGCAAAGGGCTGATTTGTGCTAATTTAGGGACAGGGATGCGGGCGATTCACACCGTTAAAGAATGGCTGGACGTGCGCGACATGTACAAATCCGCCAACGTGGTGCTTGAAATCGTGCGGCTAAACGCCGAGCAAAAATAGGCCAATAATGATTGGCTAGATTGACAGGCCAAAATGCAGGATTTTGTTTCCGAGTTCTCCTTTAAGGAGAATATAATGATTCGCTGTTTTGTCAGCTTCTTTTTTGGTATCGCGGCTATCCTGATTGCAATTGCGGCGGCGGGCAAGTGGGCCGATAACCCGGTCTGGCTAATCCTGGGGCTGGTGGCGTTGGGGCTGGGACTGGCCCTGTTCTATAATATTTATAGCGCGCTCCGCTTCCGCCAGACGGTCAAGGTAACGCCTAGCAGCATCACCGCCGAAAGTCCGGCTAAAGGTACAACCCGTCTAGCCTGGCGCGATATTACCAATATCCGGGAAGTGCAAAGCCGGGTGGACAAAGCCCGGTCTGCCGCCCCCCTGGTCGAGGTAATGATTTCCCTTTATTTCAACCTACCTTTTCTGGCGGATATTCAGCGACGCGGCTTGCTGGTTTTCGAGGCGGGCCACGCCCCGGCGATTGCCATTCGGCAACATCTGGTCTATCCCCATCGGCTCGACCAACTCAAACAGGCCATCGAACAATATGCTCCCGCCCGCACTCAGGGCGAACAATATCTAAAGCTGAACCTGAATAATTGAGCCGCCTGCGGGCCAACCCGCAGACGGCTTTTCGGCTATCCAATTTGTTCATCTGGCAACTAACAAAATGTTTGTACTGGTTGGTTTTCGCACTCTAATTAAAATATTGTGGGTTGGACAGTATTACTGTCCCCAATGTCGGCAACGGCGCGTCCACCAACTGGAACAGCACACCGAATGGGGGACGCTTTTTTTCGTGCCGATTGTTCCCATTCGCCGCCAGCGTATTTTAATCTGCCAGTTTTGTGGACTTAGCCGCAACCTGAATAAGGCTGAGTCTGAGCAACTCAAGTCAGGATAGTCGAAAGCTCGTAGGTTTCTTCAATCAGGCCCGCCACCATAAAATTATAAGCCTCGGCCCCGGATGGAATCCACTTGAGGCTACACTGGCAGAACCAGCGAATCAAGCCCATCTTTTTCTCAATCTGGCTACACAAATACAGGTCTTCCAGGGGTTCGGAGGCCAACGGTTCGCCACTGGCGGCGCGATAGGCCGCTCGATAGGTCTGTAACAAGTAGGTCAGGGTTTCGGTGCCAAACTCCGAAATGGCGAAATTCGCCAGGTCAACTAAATCCAGCAGCCCCGCCCCGACATGGGCATTGGCCCAATCCAAAAGTAGCACCCGGTCACTATCGTGTTCCAACGCAATGTTATCGGCGTTAAAGTCGCCATGTACCAGAGTCTGGGGCGCACCCATCAGGCCAATCGCTACCCGGTCATACATCGAAACCACCGCTTCCAGCTTGGCTAGATGCCGATTAGTGACGCGGGTAAAAATATTCTTGTTGACCAAAGCGCGGGTCAGCACCAAAGCTTGCTTTGAACCGGCGATATAGGCGGTATAATCGCTGACCGGCAGATGGCTGGTGCGTTGCAGGGTGCCGTTGGCGGCCTCGCGCCCAAACGCAACATGCAACCCCGCCAGGGTCGCCGTCGCTCTTTGCAGGTTTTCAATCGTGGACTCGCTTTTCAGGGTGCGCGTCCCGACATCTTCCAGAAAAAGCCACAATTCCTGGTTTTGCCAGCTATGCCCGTAAAGCTGGGGAGTCCAGCGCTGCTCGTCGCCCGCCGCATTCCCGAACAAATCCTGATAGGTGGTCAGTTCGCCATGCAACGGTTCGGCTACCGCTTTGAAGATAACGCTGGGCAATTCTTCCGAGCGGAAAGCCAGCCGCTCCACCCGGCTCAAAGGCCAATGGCGCAACAAAGTCCGGCTCTTCAAGCTGGTATCCACGTGCGGAAGCAAAAACTCGTCTTTGTTCAGGCTGAAAATTTCTTCGATGGCCTTACGAACTTTGAGGTCGGATGGTTTATTCATGCTTATATACTAAAATTTAATGGGCTTATCTACTAAAAGTATAACATAACTCGAACAAAAACGCTTGAGGCAAAATAACCTGGGTCGGTTAATTGACTTAGAATCAAGAAAGAGGAAAGACTGCAATTTGGTCGCCTTCGACTGTGCCAGTAGCGGCGGCAGTTCCGGCGGGTAATTCAATTGTCGAGTGACACTTTTTGACAATCGGGCCGACCCGCCAGGGCTTAATGCTATGGAGTATCTTTAGAACCGTACCATCTTTAGAAACGTGCAGAACATCAATCGCAAACCGCATAAAAAACATGTGGATACTATTGTTGGGTTGGATGACCAAACCCCTCCCCGTTCCCAGTTCGCCCCGCCCCATCAAACCTACAAAGCGCGTCCATAAAGAATCGGCGACTTCGGCCTTTTGTGCCACCACCACATTTCGGGTTTCATTGACCAACTTTACCAACCGCATAAATTTACAATCTGAAATCTGAAATCTAAAGTCTTGCTATGCAACCAAAACGGGTCGGACTCAACCAAGTGGCGGTTGTAGCCCGACCCGTTACGTCTAACTTTCTTAACCGTTAAAACCCATCGAAGAGGCAATCGTCGGCACGGCTGGGCCTAGAATTACGATGTAAATCGAAGGGAAAATCAGGAAGACCATCGGGAAAAGCATCTTGATAGGCGCTTTGTGGGCCATTTCCTCCGCCATTTGGCGACGGCGGATTCTCATCTGGTCGGCCTGAATTCGTAGCACTTTCGCTAAACTTACCCCAAGTTGGTCAGCTTGAATAATCGAAGCTACAAAGATACTGAGTTCCTGGACATCGCAGCGATAAGCCATTTCGCGCAAAGCCTCGCGCCGAGGTTTACCGACCCGTTGCTCACTCAAAACTCTGGTAAACTCCCGTGACAGGTCGTTATCCCATTTTTCGGTGACACGCTGGAGCGCCTGGTCAAAACCGAGGCCAGCCTCGACACTAATCGTCAAAAGGTCAATTGCATCTGGCAAGGCCCGGAAAACCAGTTTTTTGCGTTTGCGGATTTTGCCACCCAGCCAGTAAGCTGGTATCAAGAAGCCCAGCAAGGCCATAAGAGCCGTACCAATAATCATGATGCCAATTGATTGTTTGGAAATAAAGCACAAAAAGAACACCATGCCACCCAATATCACCGAGGCAACCAGCTTTAGGGCGTTAAAGCTGCCTACATCCAGGCCGTTTGGATTTCCGGCCATTTGCAGATTGCGGCGCTGGCGCTCTTTGGATTTAGCTGGGGTAAACGAGCTGACCAGTTTACCCATACTACCCATCAGCGGGCGAACAATCCGGTCACGGAAAGGCTGCTGTAGTTCCAGCTTTTCGAGCGATACTGGATTATCTATATATTGGGCTAACCGCGCTTCGATAACATCAGGACGGCGAGCTTTGGCCCGGCGCAGAATAAGCAGAACTGCCAACAGACCAACTACGATAAAGCCAACCGCAATCGCGGCAATCATTACTGGACTCATAAATTTCGTTTCCCTTTACTACTTGATACCAACTCAAGGGAGAGAATTGAGCGGAACAACCGCTACTTAGACCTCACATCTAAACGTCAATATCTACAATCTTCATAATCGCCCAGAAACCGACCCCAATCAGGATTAGTCCGCAAATCGGCATGCAAATCCAGGGCCAGACAAACATTTTGGTCATAAAGGTTGGCGCAATCAGCATCAAAACCCCGGCTAGAGCTATCGGCATCCCCGAAATGATATAACCGGCATATTGCTGCTGGGCAGTCAAAACCTTGATTTCACCCTTGATACGAATGCGCTCCCGAATAGTATGCCCGATATTATCCAGAATCTGGGCCAGATTACCGCCGACCTCGATTTGAATATTAATCGCCGTAATCAGCAAATCCAGGTCATCGCTAGGAACGCGCCGCAGCATATTCGCCAGCGCCTCGCGGGTCGAAAGGCCTAAACTCACCTCCCGGATGACCCGCTGAAACTCATCCGAGATAGGTGAAGGTGCTTCTTTGGACAACAATTCCATTGACTGCAAGAGGCTATAGCCGGAGCGCAACGCATTTGCCGCCAGGGTGATAGTATCTCCCAACTGGTCGTTAAAGGCTTTGATACGCTTGGTACCCTTGCGCTTTATAAGAATATCGGGAATAAACATGGCAATAATCGCCACCAGCAAGCCGACAATCAGGGCGAACTTATCCAGACCGCGCCCCAAAAATGTTCCAACCGCAAAGCCCACTGCCGTTGATAATAATTTAAGCCCAATAAATTCGGCAACGGTCAGCTTGAGGTCGGCCTTCGCCAGATTACGCTGGATATTTTGGGCAAAGCTTTTACCCCGTAGTACCCGGTCAATACGCTCATTGACGGCCTCGCGGCTGCTAGTAGCGGTCTGGATTTGACCCTTTTTCTCGGCCCCACCGTACTCTGCCAGACGGTTGTTGACACTGCCCTTATTTTTTCCCTTGAATAGTGATGCCATCTAAAATTCTACTCCCCAGGCTGTTAGAAAGGTCGCAATTGGTTGCTTGAACCAAAGGTATCCGGCGGCAAGAAAATGTTATTGGCCTCGAAGCGTTCCAGGAAGCGAGGTTGCACCCCGGTCGGTCGCAACGTCCCCATAACCTTGCCATTTTCGTCCAGGCCGGTCTGCTCAAAGCGGAAGATTTCGTTCAGCTTGATAACATCGCCTTCCATCCCGTCCACTTCGGTGACGCTGGTTACTTTACGAGTACCATCCTTCATACGTTCTTGCTGAACAATCAGATTGACCGCCGAGGCGATTTGTTCCCGGATAGCCCGGATCGGTAAGTCCATGCCCGCCATCAAACACATCGTTTCGAGACGGCTAATCGTATCTTTGGGGCTGTTGGCGTGAGCGGTAGTCAGCGAACCATCGTGACCAGTGTTCATGGCCTGTAACATGTCCAGGGCTTCCCCACCACGGCACTCTCCGACTACAATTCGTTCAGGCCGCATACGCAAGCAGTTAATTACCAAATCCCGAATACTGATTTCGCCTCGTCCCTCGATATTGGCAGGGCGCGACTCCAACGTTACTACGTGTTCTTTGTTAAGCTGCAATTCGGCGGCGTTCTCGACCGTAATTATCCGCTCGTCGTCGGGAATAAAGTTGGAAAGTACGTTCAAAAGGGTAGTTTTACCCGAACCTGTACCACCCGAAACTACAATATTAAGGCGGGCCTCGACGCAACCTCTCAAGAACTCGGCGGTCTTGTGGTTCATCGAACCATACCGAATCAGGTCCTCAATCTGCAAAGGCTTTTTGGAGAATTTACGAATGGTGACGGCTGGCCCTTTGATCGAAATCGGCGGGATAACGATGTTTACGCGAGAGCCATCAGGCAAGCGAGCATCTACCAACGGCGAACTTTCATCCACCCGGCGACCTAGCGGGGCGACAATCCGCTCAATAATCCGCATCACGTGTTCATTATTCTGAAAAGTCACTTCGGTCTTGGTCAGGCGACCTTTGCGCTCCACGAAAACCTGCTTCGGGCCGTTGACCATGACTTCGGTGATGGTATCATCTCGCAACAAAGGGTCAAGCGGGCCAAAGCCCATAATCTCCGAGAGAATCGCATCCAGCAAGGTTTGTTTTTCGACCCGGCTCAACGGTACGGGTTCTTCCGCCAAAATAGCCTGGAAAATTTCCTCGGTAGTAGATTTAACCTGCTTGTCGTCCGTCACCGGGATTTTCTTGCGCTCTAATTCCTGAATCAGCCTTTCCTGAATTCGAGATTTAAGCTCGTGGGTAACTTTCTCCTGCTTGCTGGCCTGGGTGCTGACCGCCCCGGCGCTCGAAGAAATCCGGCTTAACCCGCCCGCCCGATTAGGCGACTCCGCCGGGGGCGCGTAGGACGATGCAGTTGAACTGTTATGCGAAGTAGAATTGGAATTCCCGTTCCCATTTTGGGAGGATGAGTTAGTGGAGGTGGTGGTTGGCTCAGTGGCGCTTTCCGGCCCACCAATCCGTTTGAGTAATGACATTGCTACTACCTTTTCTTGAACTACCCGACCTTAGCCGAGGATAAACTCGCGGCAATAAGTCTAACTATTTCTTCCGCTATGGAATCTACCTAATGCTATCGCACCTGACGCATTTTGTAAATAGGCTAAGGCCTATTATTAGGGCTACTTTAATAAATGGTCTAAAAGATTTTTAAGGCCGGCGCTATTTTTTGCGGCCTCCAAACAGGCCACCCAGTAAACCTCCTTTGGAGGCTGTTCCGGCGGACGCTTTACCGTTCTTTCCGGCTAGTTCTTCCTTCTTGCCCAGCGAACCATTGGCAATCCGGCGGGCCAGGGCCTCAATATCTTTGGAAAACGGATTGTCCGGGGCATCAATCACCAAAGGAGTTCCCCGGTTAATCGAAAGGGTAACGGCTGGCCCACTGCTGCAAATCGTGGCGGCAATCGGATGCCCGATAGTTGCTTCGATATTTTCGGCCCGTAGTCCGTGTTTGCTGTCGGCCCGGTTCAAGAGCAGGGCAATTTTATCTTTAGGATACTCCAAAATCTCGGACACTTCCAAAAAGAGACGGACATCCTTGATGGCGGGCATTTCCAGGGTCATTACCGTCAGAATAATATCGCTCATATCCAGAATATTGAGCTGGGTTTCCTCTTTGAGTGAGGGAAAGGTATCCACAAAGATATAATCGAAATTATTGCGGAGTTCTTTCAGAATTTTTTTGAGGTCGTCGGCGGTAATCAATTCGGCCTGGTCAGGTTTGGGCGGGGCTAACAAAACCTTGACCTGGCTAGAGTGGGTCAGCATAACATCCTGCAAAAGTTGGGCATCCAGAGCATCCACCCGACCCTGCAAATCGGTCATGGTTTTGGTGTTCCGCACATCCATCATAATGCCCACATCGCCAAAGAAAAGGCTGCCATCCACCAGGGCCACCCGCTTTTTGGTGACTTGCTTCACGGCTACCGCCAGATTGGTGATAATAGTAGTACGCCCAACCCCTCCCTTGGGGCTAAAAATACTAATTATTTCGCCCTGGGTATCGCCGCCCCCGCCATCTGCCGTCGGCTGATTGGGGTTATATTGACCGGGCGGCGGGGCAAACCGCTTTTTGGCTTGCTCATCCTGATAGACGTGGCGAATACTGCTAACCAGTTCATCCCCGGAGAAGGGTTTGACCAAAAATTCCCGCGCTCCGGCCCGCATTGCCTGGCGCAGGTAATCTTGCTCACCTTGTACCGACATCATGATTACGGCAACCCCTGGCACGGTTTGAAGAATTTTTTCGGTAGCCTGAATCCCGTTCATATCGGGCATATTTATGTCCATCAAAATGATGTCAGGCAGCAGCTTTTTGGCCTTTTCTATCCCTTCCGCCCCACGAGTGGCGGAGTCAACTACCTCAATATCCCGCTCAAAATAGAGCAGGTTAATTAGATTGGTGCGAGTTTCGGCAATATCGTCTACTACCAGGATTCTAATTTTCCGTTGCGGGTCAGTCATAATCAGGCTTCCTTAAATAATCAATATTTGGTTAGAGCCGGACACGGTAAAACCGCTGGCATATCCAGGCCAATTTAATTGGAATAATAGCACCTTTATCCCCGGCTTGCAATAGATGGCGGGTTGTGGCTTCTAGTACCATTGGAGGATTACCACTCAGGATAAAAGCTGAGGGATAAAGGATGAATTTAATTGATTCATCCTTTATCCCTCAGCTTTTATCTCTGGCTTATTGCGATGTTCCGGTAGTGTAAATTAGTTCTGGAATGGGCAAGCCATAGTCGCGTACCAGGATACGGAAGGTCACACCGGTAGTCGTTTCACGAGTCAAGGCTGGGTCAACCGGGTTCGCCGGGTCTTGCGGCTTGGCGCGTAACACGAAGTGGACAATTGCGGTGCTGGAATCCAGAGCCTGATTAAAAACGGTATCGCCGGTACTGATAATCGGGTTAGAGGTGTTCAACCGGGCGATAGTTTGGGTCAAACGATATTCCCGCGTAAACTTCAAAACTTCGGCTTCCTGGTCGGTCACGCCCAGAATCAGGACGGTATTGATGCCAAACCCTGCCCCGTTTTCCAAAAAGGTTGGAAGGGTCGGAGTGGGGGTAGCAGTCGGGGCGGCTACCGCAATTGAGGTCGGGCTATCCGGGTTGGGCGGGGCCGTCGGGGTTAGCCGGGTTACGTTTTCAACCGGGCGAATCTGTAAGCGCACTACTCGCAAAACCCGTACATTTTGCAGCACGGTCTTGGTGGTCAGCTCTACGCCGGGATTGGTAGGTGTAGCGGCCTGGGTACCTGGCTGTTGACCAAAACCCTTGCGCTCGACCAGATAGGTGGCTACTACATCCACCAAATCGTTTTCCTGAATCAACCCGCCCACCGTCGAAAGGTCGTTGGTGGGATAGGCAAAGGCTTTTTTACCGGGTTCGAGCCGTTTGTCCGCGACCAACTGGCGCATGTAGGTCGAGAACGTACCTTCAATCAGGTCGGCTTTTTTGAGTTGCTGACCGGGATTATAATTGATTTTGACAATCCGGCCCAACGCATCGGCGGGCGAGGTTATATCCTGGTCGTTAATTTCCTGAATCGGCTTGGCTACCGCGTCTATATCTTGCGCTCCAACTAGCGTCCCTGCCGGTAAAGGCCGCAAAGCGACTATAACCAACTTGGTATTGGCGGTAGTCGTGACCGGAGCTACCACCGGAGTAGTAGCTTGGTTGGCCTGAATATTAACTTTATTGCCAGAACCGCTATTGTCTTCGCCGCCACAACTCACCAGCAAAAAGGACAAGAGCATGGAGGAGAGGAGGATGCCCAGGCCGAGCCACTGCCTTAACCCCCAGTTCCACTGTATCGAATTGCCTAAACCTCTCATCCGCCGTATTTCCTTTCCTATTTCGAACCATCCTAACGAGCTACTTCTAGTTATGTCTTGTAGTTATGTCTAATTATATCACAGGTACGCAATAGGTTGGAAGTACTTTTTTTAGAAACTTGGCTGGTTCTAGGCTGGTTTTTTGGCATAACCAGTCAACTCGACGTAAGCCTGACCCGCAATCGGTTTGCCCTCCTTGCTACCGCTCACTTCCGCCGCCCCTTCCCAATAAATTACCCCAGTCGTTTTGCGGGCATCCAATTCCTGATTGGCAATTACCGGTTTGACATTTAGTTCCAGTTTCGGGACATTTTTGGACTTGATGGTGACATTCCAACCCGCCGGATAGACCCCGCCGGTAGTCGGGCTAGTCCATTGAGTAGTGGGCTTGATGTCAAATTCGTCCCGCCGCAAATCTATCGAAGTCGCCGGTTTACTCAGGTCGCACGGGCCATTACAGGCCGGAACATACGAGCCAAACACATCGAATATATTATTCTGGTCGTCGCGCAGATAGTAGACCATCAGCTCACTATTATCATTTAGATAAAGGCTAAACCAGTCCCAACCGCCCGACAAAGGTAAGAAATTACCCCACTGATGGTCAAACCAGACTACTCCATCTTTAATTTGTTTGGCCTGACCGTTCACCAGGAGCGTCCCACTGGGACTCATCCGAGGGCGCGAATAATAGTAGGAAGAACCCGCCGGGCCATACGAAAACTGCCCTCCGCCGTGCAGGGTTGCCCCCTTGAGGTCTTTGGCGGTCAGGTCTAGCCCGAAACTGCCGTCGCTCATACTGGCCTTGATGCGGTCAGTGCCGCTTACTCCCTGCATCGTCCAGCCGGTAAGGGCCAGATTGAAGCCATCTTTGCCGCCGAAAGCCACTTTCTTTTCAGCTATCCCAATTTTTTGGTCGTACTTGAAAGTTTTGTTGCTCAGGTCGCTAATCGCAAAGTGGCTGACATAGCCAACCGGGAAATTGGCCCGCACGCCCTGGAAGATGACATACTCAAAGCCATAGCGCCCGCCATCGGTGGTATTTAGATGCCCGGTATAGTACCACCACTCGGTTATATTATCGTGGGGGGCTTCATCTTCGGGGAATTTGACGATTGTACCCGGCACCGGGCCGGGAGTTAGATTGGGTATCTGGCCCGCCGTCGGGTTGACCGTCGGGGCGGGGAATGCCTCGCGGGTGGCATTACTTTCGCCACAAGCCGCCAAGAGCAGGGTCAGGCCCAGCAGCAAGGCCAGCGCCCCATTTATTTTCAAGATGGACTTCATCATCACTTTTTCCTCATTCTTAGGACTTTCGCTGGTAAATTGGGATATACCGGATTTGGGGTTGAGCCAGGTTATCCTCAAATCAGAAAATACTTCTAAGCGAAAATCCAATTCTTATGAACTATCCGCTATTCTTCATCAGCGTTTCAAGTCTGATGTTTATACTTCATATTTTAACACGCGCCAGGCCGGGTAGGATAAAGAATAAGGGTTGAGATGAGGTAATCGCTTTGTTAAAACTTTCACTTGCTAATGAGTTAAAAGCCAAAATGCTATACCTTGAAAACTGATAGCCATATTTCCGAATCCCACTTGCTTTATATCTTAGATATTAGATATAATATCTAAAGTGCTAGAGCCTAATAATCTCTTCTGTCTGCCAACGCCCTACGGAATGTCCAACTCAGCACTTTTCTGACCACTGACCACTGACCACTGACCACTTTTCAAGGAGTTTACTAATGCAAACCGGGATAAACAAGCGCGGGCTAGGGGGACTGGCCTTTGGACACCTGGCGATAGATATGCAAACCAGTTCATTAGCGGTGATGATTCCGCTATTGCTGATTAATTTCAGGCTGGATTACACCACTGCCGCCCTGATTGTGACGGTAAATACCGTTACCTCGTATGCCTTGCAGCCTTTTTTCGGTCTCTTGAGTGACCGCAAACCGATGCGCTGGTTGCTGCCGATGGGCTGTCTTCTGGCGGCGGGCGGCATGGTAGCGGTTTTGTTTATGCCGGATTACTGGTTAGTGCTGCTCGCAGTAATGGTCAGTGGCATCGGCGCGGCGATTTACCACCCGGAAGGGTCGCGCAACGCCAATTTCGTCAGTGGCGACAAAAAGGCCAGTGGCATGTCGTTTTTCTTCTTTTGCGGCAACATGGGTTCGGCCCTCGGCCCGATAGTCCTGACGATTCTGCTGGGGATATTTGGCACGAGCGGGGCAGTCGGGATGCTCATACCGGGCCTGATTGGAGGGCTGCTATTATGGCGCTTGCTACCTCTGTATGGGCAGTACACTCCCAAGCGCAACCAGCGCCGGGCCGTAACCGGAGTCTTGGCCCCGCCGACCACTCGCGCCGGAATGCTGGGCCTTTTGGCGATGCTGCTTTCGATTATCGGTCTGCGCTCGATGGTACAGACCGGGCTGATTACTTTTATCCCGCTTTACTTTATCGCTCAATCCAGCACTAATAAAGAATATGCCGCCTTTTTGCTCTCGGTCTTTGTCTTTTGTGCCGCTATCGGCACGCTGATAGGTGGCCCCCTGGCGGATCGCCTCGGTCATCGCACCGTAATGGTCGCTACGCTGGTGCTGGTAATGCCCTTGTTACTGGTCTTTCTAAATAGTAGCGGCCCAATTCAGGTCATCGCCCTGGGGCTGGCGGGGATTACGCTGGTCGCGGCCTCGTCCCTGACCATCGTAATGGCCCAAGATTTGCTGCCCAACAATATCGGTCTGGCAACCGGCTTGACCCTAGGATTGGGATTTGGGGCGGGAGGGCTGGGAGCCGCCGCTTTGGGTAAATACGCCGACGCTTTCGGGTTGGGCCAAACCCTGCTGGTTATCGCCCTGATACCTATCGCCCTGGTGGTCATGAGCTTGTTGATACCCTACAAAACCAAAAATCTGGCAGTCGCCCGACCCGAAAATAGCCCGGTCATTGCCCCGGAATTGGAACAACCCGTTGGCAGACGATAAGTAGGGGCGCGGCAAGCACCGCTCCTACCAACATTATTCCCGATTGGGATACCCTCTTAGCGGCGAATCTGAAGGGCTTGTAGTTTGTCGGGGTTGACCACCAGTTGCAGCCCCCGAATGTGGTCGGAGTCAAAATCGAAAGCCATTACAAAAAGCTGTCCGCCACCTTGCCCGATAAAGGCCGGTTGACCGTTGACCTCGGTCAGTTCGGCGGTAAACCCGGCGGGCAGTTTGCTCAAAACCCCAAAAACGAAACGAGCAACCGGCGACGGCCCGTAAATCGGGTTACGGGCTGCCGCCACTTTGCCGCCTCCATCCGAATATAGCACAATGTCATCGGACAGGAGCGCGATTAGCCCTTGCATATCGCCACTGTTACAGGCCTGCAAAAACTGATTGGTCAGGCGGAGTTGCTGCTCGGCAGACACGGGATAGCGCGGACGGCGGGCGGCGAGATGCTGTTGCGCCCGCCGCACCATCTGGCGACAATTGGCCTCGCTCTTATCTACGATATGGGCGATTTCAGAGTATTCATAGCCAAAAACTTCCCGCAATAAAAAAGCCGCTCGCTCGTTGGGGGTAAGGCTTTCCAGTAGCACCAGAAAAGCCAGCGACAGCGAGTCGGCTAATTCGGCCCGCTCGGTCAGTTCGCTACCGGGGGCGGTTACAAGCGGTTCGGGCAACCACGGGCCAACATAGACCTCACGCCGGGCTTTAGCCGAGCGCAACTGGTCAAGACATAGCCGGGTTACAACCGTTGAGAGATAAGCTTTGGGTGACGCTACGTCTTCGTTCTCCGGTAGCCGATGCCAGCGCAAATAGGCTTCCTGGACGACATCTTCGGCATCCATTACGCTACCCAACATCCGATAAGCTATCGAGAAAAGCAGCGTTTTATACTGATTAAAAGCTTCTTCCCGGTTCATAAGTTCCCTTTCGGGCCGCAAGTCAAAGGTCGCCCAATCCCTAGCCGCCGACTTCCAGCAGGCCGGGTCGGGTCGCTTCTGCCGCCGGGCTATGGCTTAAAATCATTTCGGCGGCCTGTTTTGCACTGGCAAGCGCGGCATCGGTCAGCAAACCCCGTGGCCCAACCCAATCTCCGGCGATATAAAGACCCGGCAAACCCGGCACTTGTGGCCCAGGTCGTCCCGTCAAGCCGCCTTCCGTTGCCGTGACCATCGCATTATAGACCACCATGTGAGGCATAAAGCGCCGCTCGGCTAATACCGCTCGCCAGCCCGGTTGGGCCAAATCGAGCCAGGCTTCCAACTCGCGTTCATCGGCTTTCGGGTCGGAGACGACTCCCGGTTCAAGATATTTCGCCAGGTGAATTACGGCGCTACCTTGCGGCCCTAGGCGGGCATAACGCGAATGTACCGAAAAATAAAGCGGTTGGTCAACTCCTATCGCCAGGGTGCAATCGGGCTGGGGTAAATGATGCAAAGCTACGTCCAGACACGCCGCCTGAACTGGCTGGCAAGCTTCGGCCCAGCCTTTCAAGCTCGGATTCTGACCGTTTTCTACCAGTGTGCTGGCGACTTCCGGGCCAGCCGCGATGATAACCGCCCCCGCTTCAAGGCCAGTCCCATCGGCCTGCCGAATATTATAACCCGACCCGCTCGGCTCAATCGCCGCGCCCCGCGACCCGACTCTGATTTCCGCCCCGGCGGTTTGGGCAGCGCGTTGCAACCCATCTACCAACGTTTGCCACCCACCGTCCAGGTAGTAAACTCCCCCCAGCTTGAATTGGTTGACAAACACTCCGGCGCTGAGGCGGTCAGGGGAATTGGTGTAAGTGAAAACCCGCGCCAGGGCAATCATTAATTGGCGCACTCGCGGATAGTGTACTTCCTGGTCAAGCCACTGGGCTATGGTCAGATGAGCTATCGTCCTCGGCTCGATTTTACCCAACCGAGCAAATATCTTTACCAATTCGATTTTCTCGCGCAATCCCAGCAATTTGTTGCCGAGCAAGTCCGACGGCACCCGATAAAGCTCACCTTGATATGCCAGATTGCCGCTAAACCCTACTTTCTTGCCGCTGTATTGGATGTCGAGTTCTTTCAATATCTGGCGTGCGCCCCGAAAGAGGGCGTGCGGCCCGATATTAAAATGAAATTCGCCCAGTTGATGAGTTACGGCCCGTCCCCCTGCTTCCGGGGCTTTCTCGAACACCACGACCGAACGCCCGGCCCGCGCCAGAATGGTCGCCGCCGTCAGTCCACTCAATCCCCCGCCGACAATAGCGACATCTACCGAATTATTAGCTGGTTTTGTCATCTCTTTTCCCCTTTCAGTGGGTTGTAAAATAACTACTTTCCAGGAAAGAAGACGAAATAACCCGCTTGTCTGTGACACTTCGATTTAGACTTTCATCAGTTTGTCCCAGATTCTATTATCTTAACCTTATGGAAAGGCTTTATCTAGCAAATATTTTCGGTAGGCCAAATCCATTGCCGCCTCGTATACGATTTGCTCGTGATATTTGCGGAAAGAGGAGGCTTTTCCGCGCTTTAGTTCATTAAATACCGCTTCGCGCCAATTTGCCTTAAAGTCAGCTTCTTTTGGCACGTCATAAAAGCTCAAATAATAAGGTGGGTCTGATTGAGGGGACTCGCCTCGAAGATAGCCGAATCTCCACTCGACAGCGGCGCTACTCTGAAGCCTGGAGAATCGGCTATATTCCGCTCCAAGAATAAATCCCAGCAGAGGTTTTCCGCTTTCTAAAGCCGAGAGGACATAACGCTGATTTATGGTAATGGGTATTTTGGAAGTGTTAGAACAAATTGACATTACGAGGCTAGGGTCATCGCTGGTTAGGCCAGTAAAAGAAAGTAGCTCATTTGCCAAATCAAAAAAGTGGTCAATCCATTCCCGGTTCGGGGCGACCTTCATTTTGGATATTAACGCGGCTTCTTTGGCCTGACCGCCGATTAGTAGATTAGCCGAAAAAGCGGGCTTTGGTTTGGCAATTTCCATCGCATTAAAATTTTCCGGCTAATTGAGGCGGTAATTCGATGTTTTGCGGTAATTCTATAGAAGCGCGGGGCGGGTCGGTGGTTGGGGCTGCCCCTTGCTCATACAGCAATTCTTCGAGGCGGGCCATACTGAGATAGAGACCGTAGGCCAGTTCCGGGCCGGTAATACCCACGATTTGCAGCAAATTTACCTGGCCTGATTTCAGTTCAAAGTGGGCCTCGAAATCGTGAGGATGGGTCAAGAGCATCCCGCGTACCGGCGATTTGGTGAGTTGCGGGCTGATAGAGCCATTTAGCGGCATCCACTGAAAGTAATCAAATAGCTTGCCGCGAATTTTCTCAAAATAGACCCCGGTTTGATAGGCCATCAGGCGATGCAGCAGATCTACCGCCCAGCCTGCCCTTGCCCGCGTCCGTACCACCAGCTCATAGCCGAACCCGCTACTTTTAGTGGCATCCAATTCATCGGGGTCTTTGGCGTTCCAGGGTTGGCTCAAGGCGCTGGTCACATATATCCAGTCGCTATGCTTTTCATTGGGCTGGATTTCGATGACCGCAAAGTGTAGCCATTGCTCGTCTATCTCGGCTTCCGGCCCAAGTATCGCCCGGAAAGCCTCGGCTCGAATCGGGATAACCGTGTCCGGCAATTTTCCAAAAAGCTCCGGGTACACTCGCTCCTCCCGGTCGCGCCAAATCGCCTCAAACCAGTACATTCGCTGCCAGTCAAATACTTGCTCGGACATGAATACCTTTCTTTTAGCAGTGGTCAGTGAAAAGTGGTCAGTGGTCAGGAGGCTAGTTTTGAGTTAAAACACAAGTACTAGCTGCATTTACTCAGTCCTCAGTCCTGCATTTTACTGATCACTGACCACTGTTCGCCGCCGCCGCCGTATCCGCCAGGAAGGTCAGATGACCTTGCGCGGGGCGAATGAGTTGGCTGGGATAAACCTGGGGCTGATATTCACCCTTCAAGACCTGATAGAGTGGGGCAGCCTTGTCCGCACCTACTACTAGAAAAAGCACCTGGGCGGCGCGGTTGATTGCCGGAGCAGTCAGGGTCAGGCGGTGCGAATTCAATTTCGGGACAAAATTAGCCGTCACTGGATGGCTGCGCTCCTGCAAAGCCGCCGTACCGGGAAACAGCGAAGCGGTATGACCATCTGGCCCCATCCCCAGCAATACCAAATCGAAGCCGGGATAATTTTCCGGGGCCGGGCCACCAGCCGAAGCCAGCCCGAAAAAGGTCTGCAACTCCTCAGCATAGGCCGCTGCTGCCTGAGTTGGGTCGTCCTCGCCTTTCATGCGGTGGATATGTTCTGGCGGGATTGGCACTTTGGTCAAAAGGGTATCGCGGGCCATCCCATAATTGCTATCAGGATGGTCGGGCGGTACACACCGCTCATCGCCAAAGAAAATAAAAACTTTTTCCCACTCAACCGCACTGCGATAGGGTTCAGCTACCAGCAGATTATGTAAAGCACGGGGAGTATTGCCGCCCGACAAGGCCACCGTAAAGCGCCCGGCCTGCGAAATAGCCGTCTGGGCCTGGGCCACAAAGCGCCGGGCGGCTTCCTGGGCCACTTCTGCCGGGTCAGACACTATTTTTAACTCATAAGGGATGTGATTTTGCATATTACTATCAGTTTGTTTTAGGGCTAAAATGGCCCGCCAGTTCCAGGGCCGCCTCGTAAAAGACATCGCGCCGCACAATCGCCAAGTCCTCGCACAATAATTCGGTCTGGTCGCGGCGCGGGAAAAGCGAATTACGTGAAACCAGGGACATATCATCCTCATCAATAAAGGTAATAGCGTGTTCGTAATCGTCACTAAGCGCAATCGTAAAACTCGCCATAATAGTTTCGTGCGGGGCCGAACCGGGCCGACTAGCAATCAACTTGACCTGGGTAATCCCGCCTAAATCGTCCACTCGGTCATTATGACCGTGTAAGACTACGGTCAAAGGCGCACCCCCTTGATTTAGAATCAGGCTGGCATTATTCCCCCGGCGTTGCAGGCTGAAAGCTGGCTGCCAATCCAGCTGGTTCGCCAGCCACCCGACCAACAAGAGAGCTTCCGAGAAATTGGGATGGGTATTATCAGCAGGCGCTTCATAATGGATTTCCAGTTGCTCGACTTGACGCAAATAGGGCAAATACTGAGGCAAATCGAAGAATTGGGCCATCAGATTGCGCCAGGGGGTAATCCGCGCCCAGCACAAATCTCGAAGCGTCAGGGTCGTGGAATCCTGCTGGGCCAATTCTGCCATTCGTGCAAAAGTGGTGGTCGGATTAGCAAAAGAACGCGAGTCCACTACCAATCGGTCGGCGGTATCGAGCAACCGTTCGAACAAGTTGCCGTGTAGCATCGGGTCGCCGGGCCACCATAAAATTACCGGTAAATCCGAGACCAGAAGCGGCAACACCACACTCCACATACTATCCGCCGCCGCGTCACCCCCGACCACCGTAATTTGCTCACAGCAGACCTTCTTGCCAGCCCCGGTTGGCAACTGGCAATGAGCCGAAATATAAGCGTTGACCTCCGAGCCAACCGCATCCGTATCGCGCACCAGCACAATCGCCCGGCAGGGATAGCTCCAGGTAATCTGGGCAATTGTCTCGGTCACTTCCGCCAGCATTTCATCGTCATCCACCCCGATAACCAGGTTAAAGACGCAAGCTCGCGTTACGGCCTGTTCGGTATCGCCGGGTCGCGGCTTGGCGGCCGCCTGCCATAACGCGGTCAAGCCCTTCTCGATACTCTCCAGACCTATGGCTTTGGCTTCGCCGCGCTCAATCACCAAATCGTATTCGTCCGGGCTGCTGGCATCTGGCTGCATAGCTGCCGCCAGGCCAGATTTATCTTTTACGCCGTTGGCATTGTTCACTGTTTCGCTCACTTTACCGTCTCCTAACCAGCTATAACCGCCGCCAGCGCCGGCCATCACGCTCAATCAAATAATTGGCTTCCTGTGGCCCCCACGAACCGGCCTCATAGTTGGGGAACTTGGGTGGCATGTGCAGTTTCCAGCCATCCAGAATAGAAGTTACGATTGACCAGGCTTGCTCCACCTCATCGCGGCGGGCGAACAAGGTCGAGTCACCCAACATGGCATCCAGAATTAGACGCTCGTAGGCATCGGCGGCGGTGTTCCCAAAACTCTGCCCAAAGCGGAAATCCATGGTCACAGGCCGAATATTCATGGTCGAGCCGGGAACTTTCGCCCCGAATTTCAGCGAAATACCTTCATTGGGCTGAATCTGCATTACCAGGGTATTGGCCTCCAAAGGCGGTTCGCCTGGCGAGTTAAACAGACTATGGGGGGCGGGCTTGAAAACTAAAGCTACTTCGCTGGTGCGCTTGGGCAAGCGCTTGCCGGTTCGCATATAAATCGGTACTCCGGCCCAGCGCCAGTTGTCCACGAAAAGCTTGATTGCCACATAAGTATCGGTAATCGAGTCGGGTGGCACTCGTTCTTCCTCACGGTAGCCGGGTACGGGTTTTGCGAAAATCATCCCCGGCCCATACTGCCCTCGCACGGTGCGCTGTACTACCTCGTCCGGGGTTAGCGGCTGGATGGCCCGCAGCACTTTGGTTTTTTCGTCGCGGACGGCGTTGGCATCAAAAGTGCTGGGCGGCTCCATACAAACTAGACTCAAGAGCTGCATCATATGGTTTTGCAACATATCTCGAATCGTCCCGGAAACATCGTAGTATGGCCCGCGCCCTTCCACCCCCAGTTCTTCGGATACTATCATTTGGATGTGGTCTACATATTGCCGATTCCAGAGCGGTTCATAGATGTTATTGGCAAAGCGAAACACCAAAATATTCTGGACGGTTTCTTTGCCCAGATAGTGGTCTATACGATAGACCTGGTTCTCCCGAAAGACGTTGGCAATAGTCCCGTTCAGTTCCAGGGCCGAGGCCAGGTCGTGACCAAACGGTTTTTCGATGATAACCCGCGCCCACGAACTCGAACCGGGGTTTTGGGGACTGGCGAGTCCGGCCTGCCCCAAATTATTGACAATTGTCGGATAATCGCTGGGATTGGTCGAAAGATAAAACAGGCGGTTGCCGCGAGTACCGTATTCCTGGTCTATCTGGTTCAATAGTTCGCCCAGCTTGCGATAACCATCAGGGTTACTAAAATCGCTCTGGACATAGTGAATATTCTTGCCAAAATAGTCCCAAACGGCGGGCTGCACCGGCTTGCGGCGCGAGAATTTGTTGACCGAGGCTTCGGCCTCAGTCTGGAAAGATTCGTCGGTATAAGGACGGCGGGCAAACGCCACCACATGAAAATTGGTCGGCAACCGCCGTTCCAGGGCCAGATTATAAAGTGCCGGAATCAGCTTGCGATGGGTCAGTTCTCCAGTCGCGCCAAAAATCACCATTACGCTCGGTTCGGGGGTACGTTCAAGCCGCAGCCCCTGGCGCAAAGGGTTCTCAACCAGAGTTGACATCGGGTTAGGGGCAGTCATTGTCATCAGACTACTCTTCCTTATTATTTATGACAGGGTTTCCACCTGATTAGGCGGTAAACCCCAATTTATTAAGGAGCGCGACAATGCGCCCCGCCAGCTATTGACGCTAAACCACGTTAATTAGTCAATCGGGGCGTTGCGCTGCCCAATCATGCCCGCTTCGGCCTTGACCGCGTGTCCCCCAAACTGGTTACGAAGGGCCGCCGCGACTTTGGCGCTAAAGCTTTCGGGCTGACGGCTGGCAAAGCGCATCAAGAGCGAAAGAGTAATAATCGGGGCCGGGACCGATTGGTCAATCGCTTCCTGAACCGTCCAGCGGCCTTCGCCACTGTCCTCGACAAAACCCTTGATGTTCGCCAGGTCATTGCCTTCCTGCTCGAAGGCCAATACTGCCAGGTCTAGTAGCCAACTGCGTACCACGCTGCCATTTTGCCACATCTTGGCGATTGCCCCCAAATCGAGGTCGTAGCGGCTCTTTTCCAAAATCTCGAAACCTTCACCATAGGCCGCCATCATGCCGTACTCAATCCCGTTGTGAACCATCTTGGTGAAGTGACCTGCCCCACTCGGCCCGCAATGCAGATAGCCATTCTCCGGGGCTAAATCCTTGAAAACCGGCTCTAAAACCTTGACCGCTTCATCATCGCCGCCGACCATTTCGGCATATCCGACCTTCAAGCCCCAGATACCGCCCGAAGTTCCGGCATCCAGCAGATGAATGCCCATTTTCTTGACGGCCTCATAGCGGCTGATAGTATCCTTGTAATTGGAGTTGCCCCCGTCAATGATAATGTCGCCCGGCTTGAGCAACCCGGCAACCTCCATAATATGGTCTTCGGTGACTTTGCCGCTTGGCACCATGAGCCAGACCGCTTTAGGCGAACTACTCAACTGGCTTACTACATCTTCCAGCGATTTCGCGCCCTTCGCCCCCAGCTTGACGGCTTCTTCGACTTTATCCTGACTGCGATTATAGGCCACTACGGTATGCCCGTGCTGTACCAGCCGCGTGACCATATTAAAGCCCATGCGACCCAAACCTACAAAACCTAATTCCATCGCCTCTATTTCCTTTCGCTGTAATAAGCTCCAATTATTCTATGTGGCTATTGTTACTAATGGGCTACTTCTAACTCCTTTTGAAGTTTCTGGCGCTTGCTTTCGACACCCCCTAACAAATCTTCAAAGCTCTTGGCAAAACTCTTAACCCCTTCATCCAAAAGCTGGGCCGTGACTTTCGCCATGCTGATGCCCGCCGCTTCGAGGGCCGCAATGTCGGCATGGGATTGCTCCACATTCTTATCAATGGTGCGGGCCACTACCCCATGCTCACCAAAGGCGACCACCGTCGCGGGCGGCATCGTATCCACCGTATCCGGGCCAATCAACTCCTCGACGTATAATACATCGCGGTATTTGGGGTTCTTGGTGCTGGTGCTGGCCCACAACAGACGTTGGGGTTTTGCACCCTGAGCCTTGAGTTTGGCAAACCGCTCGGTCGAGAAGATTTCCTGGAACTTCTCGTAGGCCAGCTTGCTATTGGCAATCGCGGCTTTGCCTTTGAGGGCTTCCAGCTTCTCTTTTTCGGCGGCATCCGAGGTCGCCGCAATCTTTTCGTCCAACAATTTGTCTACCAGCGAATCCACCCGGCTGACAAAGAAACTGGCGACGCTGGCGACCTTGCTCAGAGGCTTTTTCCCACTGGCAGCCAGCTTTTCCAGCCCCGCGATATAAGCTTCGGCGACCTGCTCATAAGCTTCCAGCGCGAAAATCAGGGTTACATTAACATTGACTCCCTCGCCAATCAGGGCCGTAATCGCCGGCATCCCCTCCGGGGTGGCGGGAACTTTAATCATTAGATTGGGGCGGGCAATCGCCTCAAAATAGCGATGGGCATCTACCAGCGTCCCTTCGGTGTCGTGAGCCAAAGTCGGGGAAACTTCCATCGAAACATACCCATCCAGGCCCTCGCTGGCATCATAAATTGCACTAAACAGGTCGGTGGTGGAGCGAATATCATCTACGGCTACTGCGCTAAAAATTTCCTCAGCGTTTTTGCCCTGAGCTACCAATTCCCTTATCTGATCATCATAGGCTTCCCCGACACTAATCGCCTTCTCAAAAATGGTCGGGTTGCTGGTCATGCCGCGCACTCCGCTGCTATCTATCAGCTTCTTGATTGAGCCATCTTTAATCAGGCCTCGCGCAATATTATCGTACCAAACGCTCTGCCCATAATCCAGCAGCAGTTCCAACGGATTTTTCTCACTCATTACTTTCCAACTCCTTTATGATAATAACAGGATTTTCGCTTGCCAATGGGCTAAATTCCGAAAAAGTTAAATATTTGGCAAGCGATAGCCCTGAATAGTTAAAAGCGAACTTAGCTATGGCCTTCGTCCCCGGCGGCGGGGGCGCTGGAAATATGCCCGCCGTGAGCAAACTTGAGTTGGCCTTCGCGCAGCATTTTCCGGGTGGCCTTTGGGTCTTTGAGCAGCGATTGACCTATTGCCGTGACATTTTCGACGGTAAAGCCAAACTCCTTCAAAATCCGCTCGTAGGGGGCTGATGCCCCAAAATGGTCTACCGCCAAACTCGCCCCGCCCGGCCCAATCCAGCGTTCCCAGCCCACCGAAACCCCCAGTTCCAGCGATAGCCGAGCCGTAACTTCATCCGGCAAAACGGCTTGCTGATATTCTTCCGGCTGTTGCTCGAAAATCTCGAAGCTGGGCATACTCACTACCCGGGTCGGAATCCCGGCTTCTTCCAATTTTGGTTGAGCATCCAGGGCTAACGATACTTCTGAGCCGGTGGCAATCAAAATCAGTTGCGGTTTGCCGCCCTGAGCTTCCGCTAGAATATAGGCCCCCTGAACCAAACCCCTGGCATTGGGATATTTTTCCTGGTCTATTACCGGCAATTTCTGGCGGCTCAAAATCAGACCCACCGGCCCTTGATTTTGAACGATATAGCGCCAGGCCTCAACCGTCTCATTGGCATCGCCCGGACGGATAATCGTCAGACCCGGAATAGCCCGCAACGCCATCAGGTGTTCCACCGGCTGATGGGTTGGGCCATCCTCGCCCACTCCGACGCTATCGTGAGTCCATACGAAGGTTGAAGGGATATTCATTATAGCCGAAAGCCGCACCGACGGGCGCATATAATCGCTGAAGGTGAAGAAAGTCGCTCCGTAAGGCCAAACCCCCCCGTGGGCCGCCATGCCGTTTATCGCCGCGCCCATGCCGTGTTCGCGCACCCCATAATTAATCGTGCGTCCGGCATAGTTGCCGTGGGCTACACCGTCGGGCTGGAATTCGGCAAATTTTTCGAGCTTGGTGAAAGTGGACTCGTTCAAGTCCGCCGAGCCGCCAATCAGGGTCGGAATCGTATCTCCCAGGGCGTTCAGGGCTTTGCTTCCGACATTGCGGGTGGCTATCGGGCCATCTTTGGGAGCAAAAACCGGCAGGTTGGCATCCCAACCCGGCGCAAGCTGGCGGTTTATCGCCATTTCCAGCTTTTGGGCCAGTTCCGGCTCGGCCTGTTTATAAGCCGCAAAGAGCTTGTTCCATTCCGCTTCACGGGCCGCCCCATTTTCGCCCGCCGCCCGGAAAACTTTCAGGGCTTCGTCCGGCACATAAAAGGTCGGTTCGAGCGGCCAGCCCAGATTTTGCTTGGTCAAAATAATCTCGTCTTTGCCCAACGGGTTGCCGTGAACCTTACCCGTCCCGGCCCGATTGGGGCTGCCAAAACCAATCGTGGTATGGCAGACAATCAGCGAGGGTTTGTCCTTGACCGCTTTGGCAGCTTGAATCGCCCGGTCAATCGCCTCAGTATCGTTGCCGTCGGCGACATCCTGGACGTGCCAATCATAAGCCTCAAAGCGTTTGTTTACATTCTCGGTAAAGGTGATGTTGGTATTGCCGTCAATCGAAATTTCGTTATCATCATAGAAATAAATCAGTTTGCCCAGTTGCAAATGCCCGCCAAACGAGGCCGCTTCGCTGGACACCCCTTCTTCCATGCAGCCATCCCCGCAAAAAACATAGGTGTAATGGTCAATCACATCGTAGCCGGGACGATTAAAGGTCGAGGCCAAAAACTGTTCGGCAATCCCCATCCCGACCCCGTTGCCAAAGCCCTGACCGAGCGGCCCAGTGGTTACTTCTACTCCCGGTACTAGCCCGCGCTCTGGGTGTCCCGCGGTCTGGCTGCCCCATTGCCGGAATTGTTGCAGTTGTTCCATCGGCAAATCGAAGCCGGTGAGATAGAGCAAGCTGTAAATCAGCATCGAACCGTGACCATTGGACAAAATAAAGCGGTCACGGTTGAACCAATCGGGATTTTTGGGATTAAAGTGCAAGTGGCGCGTCCAAAGGGTATAGGCAATCGCCGCCATGCCCATCGGCATACCGGGATGACCGCTATTGGCCTTCTGCACTCCGTCTACTGCCAGAAAACGAATGGTATTAATACAAAGCTGGTCAAGCTGCTCGCTGGTCAGCTTTTCCTCGGTTGCTGTCGTCAAAATCCGACCTCCTTATTGGTGGGCTGAGAGCTGAGGCCAGGTTGTGAATAGGGGCATGGTGGCAAGACAACTCAATTCCTGGCGCTCAGGTCAGCCTTATTCTTGTTTCCTATTTTGACATTTAATTTAAATCAACCAATTTATTTCGGTTAAGTTATTTATTCAACAGAGCCATGTTGCTGCTCTAATTGTACCAGATTAATCCATTTCTCTGTAAGATTCTAATTAAAGTTTCTAGCGAGTGTATTAAGCAGATTGCGATTTGCTTAACAAATCGGATTACTCAAACAGCTTTTGAACCGATAGCCTGAAACCGGGCAGGATGATACCGCCATCTAGTTCGTCGGGCAGGTCGAGGAAAATTCGCCGGTTTTCGCCAAACCGATAGACTACGACATATTGCGAAAGCATGTAAACCGACCAGACTTCGCCGACCCCGGTAGCCTGGTACAATTCGATTTTCTGCTGAATTTTTTCATCACTATCGCTGGGCGAATTAACCTCGACTATCAAATCAGGCGCGACCGGAATCGCTCCTTTGAACTTGGCAGGGGTGCGACCAGCTTTAACCAAACTTACATCCGGCTCTACCCAGCTTGCCGCGGGGTCGGTTTGGCCTAAACTACAGGAGGCCTGGGCGTAAGCCCGCCCGAAACTCGGATTGGCATCCAGATAGATGTTAAAATGTTGGCTCAAACGACCCACTATTTCGCCGTGTTTGGCGCTCACCCCACCTTTTTTCCTCGGCACAATTTCACCTCGTATTAACTCATATTCGCAATCGTCATCAGGAAAATCCAGGTTAAGAAATTCCTCAAGGGTATACTTGCGGTTAAAATCTATGTGAGGCGGGTTTAATACTTCGGTAGTCATATTTATCGCTTTCTGTTTATATGGTGGCCTGGGTCAATTGGGTCGCCGGATAATCGGGCCGGGTCTTAAAATCTTCTTCGAGCGCCATCATCAAAGCCAACGCAACTTCATCGCGCCAGGGGCGAGCGACCACCTGCACTCCGACTGGCAGCCCGGCGCTACCTTTTTCGACCTGGCGCGAGACCCAATCGGTGACATCCAGGCTCAAAGGTCGCTGGCCTTCTTCGTCAGGTCGGACGCGAGTGATTGATACTACCCCTGCCGGTAATCCCAGCAAGTTGTATACCATGCCGTAAACCCCCGCTGTAGTCAGATAAAAACTGCTGCCATGCGTAAGGGCGGGCAAGGAACAGGGCGGACAGATAAGGGCATCAAAGTTTCCGACTTCCAGCCGAGCCAAAAAACGTTGCCGGTAGGCCCGAAGTTCGGCGACCAAGCGCCAGAAACCGGCGGCGGAGTGAATGTGCAGACTGGCGAAAAGCTCACCCTGGCGTTTTTGTCCAAAAAGCCGCATTCCGGCAGTCAAGACCGAGCGCGATAGATTGGGCATCCCGGTCAACATCAAGAGGCTGGCAATCCGATAATCGCGCTTGCCCTTACCCATGATACTTTGTACATAGTGCGCCCCGTCCGCCGAAAGCAACCCAAAAAACATGTTCAAAGCTTCCGCCGCATCGGGCGGGGCGAATTCCTCAATAATAGCCCCCCGATTTTGCAAGGCAAGCGCGGCCTCTTTAGCTGCCCGTCGTAAGGCCGGGGAAGTCGGGAAAAAAGGAAGGTCGGTATACATCCCGACCCGTAGGCCCTTGAGCGAAACCTCCGCCGGGTCGCCCAGGGGTA
>JBBRSG010000009.1:0-72997 GCA_038245615.1 Chloroflexia bacterium
AAATATTCCTGAAGACACCCGCGAGCGGGTCTTGCTGGCCGTCGAAAAACTGGCCTATCGCCCGAATCTGGCGGCTAAACTCTTGCGTACCAAACGTTCCAACACTGTCGGTTTTGTCACCGACGCAATTGCTACCACCCCGTTTGCCGGGAAGATTATCGAAGGCGCTCAGAAATCGGCCTGGGACCGCGACAAGCTGCTGATAGTTATCAATACTGGGGACGATTTGGGCATGAAAAAAACCGCGATTGATACCCTCTTAGACCGACAGGTGGAAGGGATTATCTACGCCGCCTTTTATCATCAGGTAGTCAATCCCCCGCCCAACCTGTATCAAGTTCCGGCGGTACTGCTCGATTGCTACTGTCCTGACCGCTCGTTACCCTCGGTAGTCCCGGACGAGGTGCGGGGAGGCCGCGAAGCAACCGAAATCTTGATAAACAAGGGGCATCGCCGGATTGGTTTCATCAACGTCCAGTCCTACTTACCGGCGGCACACGGACGGTTAGAAGGCTATCGGCAAGCTCTGGCAGCCCATGACCTGGTTTTTGACCAATCGTTGGTACTTTCCAGCAACAGCAATGCCGACGAAGGTTATTTACGGGCGCTCGAATTGATGAAACTGGCTGACCCACCCACCGCCCTTTTTTGCGGAACTGACCGGGTGGCGATGGGGGCTTACGACGCTCTCCGAGAGTTGGGGCTGAGTATCCCAAAAGATGTGGCCTTGATTGGTTTTGACAATCAGGAGCTGATTGCAGCTTATCTCAGACCGGCCCTCTCGACCATCGCCCTGCCGCATTACGAAATGGGACAATGGGCGGTAGAGTACCTTTTGGAACATTCTGGAAAGTTTGGGGAGAAAGTCCTAGAAGACCGTCCGCCACAACACAAAATCGCCTGTCCTTTCATTTCTCGTCACTCGCTTTAATTGCAATGAAATAATAGCCACCCTAGACCGGGCTGACCTTTGCCCCGGAGGTTTATTTCTTGCGACTTTTAATTGGTTTACCGGTTACGGTTCAGTTTGTGATACTTTACAAGGAGGTAGAAGATGTCCGACCAAAAACGCAAACCCTATTCCCGACGGAGATTTATCCAGGTCGCCGGACTAGGGGTTGGAGCAGCCGCCCTGACTGCCTGTGGCGACCCAACCGCGACCACTGCTCCGGTTGCCACCACCGCCGCCGCCACGACAGCGGCTGCCGCGACCACCGCTGCCGTCGCCACGACAGCCGCCCCAGCCGTCATCAGTGGGCAGGGCAAGAGTATCAAGGTAGCGATTCTGGGCGACCAGTCCGCCACAGCCTTGCGCCAACCAATGTTAGCGCCTTTCCTGGCGAAATACCCCGGCGCAACCGTCGAGTTGATGCCAGTTCCGAGCGCCACCTGGGACGAATTCTTTAACAAGCTGCTGGCGATGAAAGCGGCGGGCAATATGCCGGACGTGATAAACGTCGCCACCGAGGGAGCGCAATTATTTGCCAGTAAAGGTCTGACCGAAGCCCTGGATGAGTATGTCAAACGCGACAAAACCGAATTGACCGGCTATTTCTCGGATGTCCACCCGGCCTTGCTGGAAGCTATGATGTACGAGGGCAGTCTTTACTCGCTCCCGACCAACTGGAACGGGGCTAACCTGTACTACAATACCAAGTTATTGGGCGAGGCCGGGTTTAACTCGATTGACCCGAACTGGACCAAAGACCAGTTCTACGAAGTCGCCAAGAAAGTTACCAAGAAAGACACTGTTTACGGCTATCAGTGGGTCAATCGGGTGTGGGGTAGCTGGTCAAGCTGGATGTTTACCAACAACAGCAATCTTTTGACCGAGGAGAAAGCTCCGGGCGGGGACTGGCTATGGAGTAGTCAGTATGCCAATGACCCGGCGGCTAAAGGCCGGGGCGGCGGGTGGCGCTGGCTTGCGCCTAGAGCCAACGATGCCGCCAACGTCGAAGCTCTTGAGTTTATGGTTCAGCTCTATAACGAGGGTATTTCGCCCAGCATTGACCTCGGCAGTGGGAATACCTTGCAGGGTATCTTCAGCGCCGGGAAGATTGCGATGACCCAGGCGGGCGGTTTCTGGGTGGCGACCCTCGCGGCCCAGGGGATGACCAAAGGCAGCTATGATGTGGCCTTGATGCCCAAATGGAAGTCGCAACGCCACCACTTTGGCACGGCGGGTTACATGGTCAGCAAGGACAGCAAGAACAAAGACCTGGGCTGGGAATTTGTGAAATTCACCTCCACCAACGAGGCCATGAATCTGGACAAATCGGTGGCCGAGAACCGGAATACCCCGGTGCGTCGCTCGATGATGACCGAAGCTCGCTATGCCGCTAATGGCCCTAAGAACTGGAAGGTGTTTTACGACACCCTCGACAAGTTCCCCGATACTGGCCCGATTCCAGCCCCCGGCTCGTATCTCCAGATGAGCAGCATCTTTAGCAAGTACACCGGCCTGGCAATGGCGAAGGAGCAACCCGTCAAAACCGCCCTTGATAACATGCAAAAAGAGCTAGAGCCACTTTTCAAAAAGTAGCTCAGACCTCTGATACTCAGGGCAGTTGGCTTTCATTTGAGGGCGACGAGTTATTATCAATCCGTCGCCCGCCCTAAAATTTCAGGGCTTTCGCTTGAAGTCGGGTGCAAGCCCGGAAGAGTTATATCTTTCAAAAAATTTACGGGGTAAATTTTTTGAAAGATATAACAAACATGTTTTTTGGGTATGCCAAAAGTGTCATCCTGACATGGAAATTTGACTGAATGAAAGTCCTATGTAATTAAAGCGGGCCTCGAAAGCAGGAGGAGAAAAGAGATGCAGACCGAGCTAAAACCGTCGTCTCAGTCATCAATTCGCAAAATTGGCTGGTTGGGTAGCCTGACCGAGAGCAGTTTGGCGGGGATGGAAAAGCGCAAAGCCTTGATGGGGTTTTTGTTTGTGCTACCGACCATGCTGGGCCTGTTGGTTTTTATCATTGGGCCGGTGGTGGTTTCTTTTATTCTGAGCCTGTTCCAATGGGATATTCTCAGCGACCCCAGCTTTATCGGGACCAAGAATTATACCCGGATGGTCGGGGATGAGGTCGTCCTGACCAGCTTCCGCAATACTGCTGTTTTCGTCCTCATGGCGGTCAGTTTGCAACTTACCCTATCGCTTTTGCTGGCCCTGGCAATCCAGCAAAAGCGCATGCGAACCTGGGCGCGTTATGTCTTCCGCTCAGTCTTCTTTCTGCCCTTGCTCACTTCGGGCGCGACCATCTCAATCGTGCTGGCCTACATGTTCCAAAAAGAATTCGGCCCGATTAACTACTATTTGGGCCTGCTAGGGATACCGCGTATCTCGTGGCTTAATTCTTCCCAGATGTCGCTCATCACGGTTATGATAACTTACGTCTGGCATCAACTCGGCTTCACCCTGATTGTCTTTATCGGCGGGTTGAGTAATATCTCGAAAGAGCTGCTGGACGCTGCCGACGTGGACGGAGCTTCCGGGTTTCCCCGGCTGTGGTTTATCATCATTCCGCTAATCAGTCCTACCCTTTTGTTTGCCGGGGTGGTCGGGGTTATCAACGCCTTGCAGGTCTTTTCCGAGCCTTATGTAATGACCAAAGGCGGGCCGGGCGATTCCAGTCGGAGCGTAGTTATGACGATTTACCAATCAGCCTTCCAGAATTTGGAAGTCGGCTACGGTTCGGCAATTGCCGTAATCTTGTTCCTGGTAATTATGCTGGTAACGGCGGTCCAGTTTTATCTTAGCAAACGCTGGGTCTTTTACCAATAGACCGAGACCCGAAAAAGCGGACGGAAAAAGGAAAGCGAGGAGGCGCAAACGATATGGCAGTCTATCCCGGTTCAATCGAGGAGAAGCGCAAAAGGAGTTTTTCGACTACGGGGCTTACCTTCTGGCTATCTATCTTGATGCTTATAGCCCTGGCAGTGATTGTGATTGCGCCGATTTTGTGGGCTTTTTCAAGCTCGTTCCGCAACCCAAGCGACGCTTTCAAGCTGCCACCCGAATGGTTGCCGCTCGACCCGCATTTCAACAATTATGCCAGGGTCTTTGATTTCATCCCGTTTGGGACTTACCTCCTGAATAGCGTCTTTGTCTGTACCGCGATTATCCTGGGCCAACTGGTGACGGCAACCCTGGCGGGCTATGCCTTTGCTCGCCTGCCATTCCCTGGTCGCAACGTTTTGTTCTGGTTTATCCTTTCGACCCTGATGATTCCGATTCAGGCCACGATTATCCCGGTTTTTGTGCTTATGACCAAATTGCAGTTGATAGATAGCTTTGCTTCGCTTATTTTACCGGCAATCGTAACCGCTTTTGGGACATTCCTGTTGCGCCAGTATTTCATGCGAATACCCAACGAGTTCGAGGAAGCCGCTGTCATTGATGGCGCAAACGCCTTTCAGGTTTTCTACAAAATCTACCTGCCGCTGGCCCTACCGGGCATGGCAATCTTGATAATGTTGAGCTTTAACTTTTACTGGAACGATTTTTATCGTCCTCTGATTTTTCTTTCCAGCAACGACAAATACACCTTGCCGCTGGGTATCGTCAGCCTGTTTGGTTCACTGGGAACTAACAGCCTTTCAGTAGTGCTGGCCGGGGTGATGTTAGCCCTCCTGCCGGTATTTGTTATCTACCTGGTGGGTCAACGTTACCTGATTGAAGGTATTGCGATGGGTGGCTTAAAAGGTTAAATTTTTCCCAGAAAGAAAGACTATGCGACGACTGAGCGAGGGAAGTTCCCCCGATATTACTACCGTACCGCCCGATTACCCGCCGAACCCAAATTTTCAGGCCGACCAGCATCGTCCGCTCTATCACTTCTTGCCAGAGGCCAACTGGCTAAACGACCCTAACGGGGTTATTCAATGGCAGGACGAGTATCATCTTTTTTACCAGCACAATCCGAATGGGGCGTTCCACAATACTATACATTGGGGTCACGCCGTCAGCCGGGATTTGGTACACTGGGAACATTTGCCGGTGGCCCTGACCCCCACCCCTGGCACAGCGGATGCCGATGGTTGCTGGTCGGGCTATACCGTAAATAACCAGGGGGTGCCGACCATCATCTATACCGGAATTCGCAACCGGGTGCAGCTTCCCTGTCTGGCGACCAGCCCGGATAACTTGCGGACCTGGCATAAATACGAGGGCAATCCGATTATCGCCACCCCGCCCCAAAACCTGGATGTGACCGGCTTCCGCGACCATTGCGTTTGGCAGGATAAGAATGGGCTTTGGTATCAGATTATCGGGACGGGCTTTAAGCCGGGAGGCGGGGCAGCCTTGCTGTATCGTTCCCCGGATTTATTGCAGTGGGAATATCTGCACCCTTTGTATAGTGGTGATTTTGAGAAAACCGGGATCGTTTGGGAATGTCCCGATTTTTTTCAACTGGATGAAAAATTCGTCCTGTTTATTTCTTCCACCGTTGACCGACAAGTCGTCTACTATGTTGGGGATTATGTCAACCAAAAATTCCAGCCGAGTCAAAACGCCCGGCGGTTCGACCACGGTGGCTATTCCTACGCGCACCAATCGCTGCGGGATAGTACCGGGAGACGAATTGTCTGGAGCTGGATTCGGGAAGGGCGCGGCATTCCAGCCCAGAAAGCGGCGGGTTGGTCGGGCCTGATGAGCTTGCCACTGGTACTTTCCTGGCAGCCTAACCAAAATTTGGGGATTGCTTTTGCCCCGGAACTGCAAGCCTTACGGGGCGAACATTACCACCTGAACAATCTTGAATTGAGCAGCGATTTGCCATTGGAAGAGATAAAAGGCGATTGCCTGGAAATCGAGGTAGAAGTCGAGTTTTTGGAAGAAGCGGGAGAGTTTGGGATTACTTTGCGGGCCAGCCCGGATGACCGGGAGCAAACCCGGATTAGCTACCAAACCGGGCCACATCAGCTAATTATGGATTGTTCGCAATCCAGCCTTGACACTGAGGTAAATAACGAAATTCGACAGGCTGAACACCGGCTTGCACCGGGCGAATCGCTAAAACTACACCTGTTTTTAGACCGCTCGGTTATTGAGATGTGTGCCAACAATCAAACTTATATGACTGCACGGGTCTACCCGACCAGAGCCGATAGTCTGGGTTTGCGGCTGTCGGCGCGACAGGGTCGCCTGAAAATCAAATCGCTAGACATCTGGACACTGCATCCGACGACCTAAAGCTGCTTGCCCGACTAAATTACTTTTGTTTCATCACTTCTGCTAAAGGCAATTGAACTTTCAGGGTTGTTCCTTTACCGGGCTGGCTCATGACTTCCAGCGTCCCATTATGCTGACGAGCGATTTCGCTGGCAATCGCCAAACCTAACCCCGCCCCCCCGCTCTGGCTGGCGCGGTCAGCTTCAGCCCGATAGAAACGCTCAAAAAGATGGGGCAGATGTTCCGGGGCGATGCCCGGCCCGTTATCGCTGACCGACACCGCCACTCTTTTATCCAATCGCTCTACCCCTATTTTCACTTTACCGCCTTCCGGGGTATATTTAATCGCGTTGTCCAGCAAATTGAGAAATAGACGGGTAAGCTGATCGAGGTTGCCTTGCAAATGCAAACCCGCCGGAATACTTCCGCTCAACTCGATTTGCTTCAATTCAGCCACTGGTTCCATAGTTTCCAACAGCGAATCGAGTAAATCGCTCAAGTCGAGGGTTTCGGACTGCCAGCCTTGGCTGGTTTGGTCGAGCCGCGCCAAATATAGCAGCGAGCTACTGAGGCGAATAAGCCGGTTTACTTCTTGACCTAACACCCCCAGAGTTTCCTGGTATTCCTCGAAGCTGCGGGGACGGCTCAAGGTGACTTCAATCCGGCCTTTGAGGGCGGTAAGCGGGGTACGAAGTTCGTGCGAGGCATCCGAAGTAAAGCGGCGCTCTTGCTCAAAGCCCTTCTCCAGACGTTCCAGCATCTGGTCAAGGGTTTTAGCCAGTCGCCCGATTTCGTCCGCCGGGCCGGTGTAGTGAATCCGACGGGAAAGTTCCTGAGTACTGATAGATTGGGCCGTCCGGGTCACGCGGTCAATCGGGCGCAAGGCTTGATTAGCCAGAAACAGGCCGCCAAGTATCGCCAGCAGGAGAGCTATAAGGGTTCCCAGCAAGATAGGGGCAAAAAGGCGGTTTAGTTCGGTGTTGACCGAAAATAGTTGTTGGCCTACTTGCAACCATCCAGTCTGGGCCGCTTCTCGCCCGCCGTTCACAGGTTGGCTGTAAATCCGCCACTGCCGTCCATCACTGCTATTGACAGTACTAAAACCACTCTCAGTCGGAACATTGAGCGGTATCTCAGCAACCAGCGTTCCCAGGCTGTCGGTTACTTTGCCCTCCCGATTCAGCACCCGCACCTGAATATTACCCCGATTTAAGTCCTGAATAATCCCTGGCGGGCCAGGGTTAGGCCGAATGGTTAGGCCACCATTTCCCCCACTCCCGCCAGGGCCACCCGCCCGACCTGGGTCAAGCAAACCTCGTACATTAGTCGAAGCCGCCTGGAGCGCTGCATCTTGCTGGGCTTGCTGTAGGTCGCGGAACTGGAAAAAGATATAAACGCTAAAAACCAAAAGCGTCAGCACCAAAAGTAGTACGTACCAACCAATTAGTCGAAACCGCAATGACCTCCAGCTTAGGCTGCCCCATTTACTCATTTTCACCCTCGGCGCTCAGGCGATACCCGACCCCCCGCACGGTATGAATCAGGGCCGGGGAGAAGCCTCGGTCAATTTTCCGCCGCAGATAGCCGATATAGACATCTACTACATTCGAGTCGCTTACAAAGTCAAAATTCCAGATATGTTCGGCAATCTGGGTGCGAGTGAGAACCTGACTGGGATGACGCAAAAGGTAATTCAAAAGCATATATTCACGCTGGCTGAGTTCAATAAGCTGCCCGGAGCGCCGGACTTCGTGCTTGACCGTATCCATTTGCAGGTCTGCCAGCCCCAACAGGCTATCATTTTGGAGCGGCGGACGGCGCGATAAGGCCCGCACCCGCGCCAATAGCTCCGGGAAAGCAAAGGGCTTGGTCAGATAGTCGTCCGCCCCGCCGTCCAAACCGGCGACCCGGTCTTCGACGGTATCGCGGGCGGTGAGCAGCAATACTGGGACGGTATACCCCTTCTGGCGCAGCTCTTTAAGGATTGTCAGGCCGCTTTTACCCGGCAACATCACATCCAGAATCAAGAGGTCATATTCGGCAGCCAGCGCATAATCCAGCCCTTCGTTCCCGTCTCGCGCCACATCTACCGCGTTCCCGGCCTCGCGCAACCCCTGTGAGATAAACTGGGCAATAGTATTTTCATCCTCAATTACTAAAATCCGCACCGGCTTCTCCCGACGATAATTATTAAAACCCTTTTTTAGAGCGGGCCAAAGTTCCCCAATTCTAACCAGTTATTATTATACGACATAATAGCATAATACCGAGGGTAGATTGATGTATCTTCATCTACCCTCGGTATTATACTGCTATCAGAATTTAGTGACCGCCAGGGCCTTTTGGTCCTTGCGGCTGGCCCAGTTGAATTACCGAAGCGGTCATTTTACCACTGGCATCTACTTTGCCTTCGGCGCTCAAGTTCACGCCGGCTTTGACATCGGTCAGCGCGGCAGTAGCCTGCCCATTGAGATATTTGGTGCTGCTGTTGACCTCAATCGTGCGCGACCCGGCCCGATCCTGAACCACAATGGTCGAACCATTTAGGCTGGTAACCTGGCCCTGATAATGCGGTAACATTATCGAAACTTGCAGGGCGCTCAGGCTGCTGCGGTCACTGCTCAAAGCGCCAACCGCATCAATCTTCTGACCTACCGCCAGAGTGGAAAGCTGGCTGGGTTGTCCCGCTTCCAGATAAATCGTGCTACCACTCAGGTTAATAGTCGCAGTCGTCGGGGTTGCCGCTGGGGTGCTGCCTGTCGCCGGGGTAGGGCTGACAGTGCCACCCGATGTACCATTACCATTAGTCGGGCCATTCCCCTTCGGGCCATTCCCCTTCGGGCCAGGGCCGCCTCTGCCGTCCAGTTGCACCGTTACCGCGTTCCCGTTAATCGCGGTAATCGTCCCATTCAGGTGGTCGTGCTGGACATTTACCACTGCCGCACTGAGCGTACCATCGGCATTGAGCGTTCCAGCGACATCAACCTTTATCCCGGCTTTGAGGGCGGCAAGGGTGGCAGCTTTACCCAAATCACTATAAGTAGTCGCCGCCGACAGGCTGACCTTGACCGTCGAATTGTCGGATTTGGTCAGGGTCAGGCTGGTAGCATCTAGGGCGCTAATAGTGCCACCCGCGTGGTTTAACAATATCTCTACCCGCGTGACCGAAACCGTTCCGTCAGCGGCTTTGGTTTCCTGCACGCTGGCAAGCTGACCTACCTTCAAATCACTGAGGGCAATGGTCTTTCCGGCCATACTGTAGACCGTGTTGGCATTGAGGGTGGCCTGAATGACCACCACGTCGCCACGTTTGAGGGTCAGAGTATTGCCACTAATGGCGCTAATCGTCCCGGAAACTCCCCGCCCGTCATACATTCCGCCACGTCCCCCACCGGGGCCGCCCGACGCTCCTTTTGGCCCGCGCTGCGAATTACCGGTATTCGCTGCCGGAGTTCCGGTAGTCGCGGTGGGGGTAGCGGCAGTTACTACCGTTTGAGCGTAGGCCGTATTGGTCAGGGACGGCAAGGCTGCGCTCCCGCCAAATGCTACCGCTACCGCTAAACCTGCACCGCCAATCAACCCATATAGGCGCTTCTTGCCACGTTGTGAACCGGGCTGTACCGTCCGGTTTTGCTGCTTGTCCATTTTATCTATGTCCTTTCATACTGGTATCTTATCTTAATAATCCCGATAATAGATTTAGTAGTGAACGACTAGCCTGATTGTTGCTACCTGATTGCTTTCGTTCACCCTTTCATCTTATAAGACTTTATTAAGAAACCCGTGAAAGAAACATGAGAATGTTCTTAATATATCTGGGCATTGGCTTGACCGAGTATGGTACTTTAACAGCAGGAATATCTTACAACTTTGTGAACAGACCAAGAACTTGGCAGAAATTGTGAGAAATATCACATAAGGAGTTGTGAAATTTTGTACAATAAACCTGAGAATAAGATAAAGTGTGATGACAAATTTATGGAGCAAAAAGTAATGTTTAATTTTTTGAATAGCCTGAAACAATTGACGGCTGACCCGACCCAACTTCCTACTAAAACTACCGAAGCCCAATTGGACAAAAAGCAAGCAACCGAAAAAGTCGCCCGCTCGCGGGTTGTACCCCGCATCGTGGTAGTGGGGGCGGGATTTGGGGGGCTGAGTGTCGCCCGTAGTCTGGCAGGCAGTGAGGTAGAAGTGCTGATGGTTGACCGCAGCAACTATCATGGCTTCTGGCCCTTGCTTTATCAAGTGGCGACGGCGGGGCTTGAGCCAGACTCAATCTCATATCCGATTCGGGCGATTTTACGCAAATACCACAATGTGAATTTTCAGATGGCGGATATAAGCCAAATTGAGTTTGAGAATCGGCTGTTGATAAACGACGGTGAACCGATTTCGTATGACTATTTGGTGTTATCCGCCGGAAGCGCCAACAATTATTTTGGAAACCACGCGCTGGCAACCGAAACCTACGGCCTGAAAGATATAAATGAGGCGGTGCGGCTTCGCAACCAGATTCTTTCGATGTTCGAGCGGGCCGTCCGCGAAAAAGACCCGGCCCAACGCGCAGCCTTGCTCAATTTCGTCATTGTCGGGGGCGGGCCAACCGGGGTCGAGCTTTCGGGGGCTTTCGCCGAGTTAATCCGGGAGGTTTTGCGAAAAGATTACCCTATGCTGGACATTTCGGAAGCCCATATTACGCTGATTGAAGCCAGCCCGACCCTTTTGGCGACTTTCCCCGAACATCTGCGAATTGGGGCTAAAAAGCGGTTGGAAAGCATGGGAGTGGAGGTCAGGCTGAATACCGCCCTGGCTTCGGTCAAGAATGAAATGGTGGTTCTCAAAGATGGCTCGGAAATCGCCGCCCAAACGGTGGTCTGGGCCGCCGGAGTGCGCGGTGCAACCCTGGGCGATACCCTGGGGATTTCGCTAGGGCGCGGCGCTCGCGTACCAGTCGAGCCGACCCTGAATCTGGCAAACCGCCCGGAAGTATTTATTATTGGCGATATGGCCTATCTGGAAAACGCTAAAACCAAACAAGCTTATCCGATGGTGGCCCAGGTAGCGATGCAACAGGGCAAACGGGCCGCCAAAAACATTCTGGCCCAGGTGCGCCGCCAGAAAATGCGGCCCTTCCACTATCTCGATAAAGGCAGTATGGCGACTATCGGACGCAAAGCGGCAGTTTTAGATATTTACGGGCTGGAATTGAGTGGGTTTTTGGCCTGGGTCGCCTGGCTAGTGGTGCATATTACCTTCCTGATTGGCTTCCGCAATCGGCTGGTAGTGTTGACTAACTGGGCCTACAACTATTTCACCTATGATCGGGGCGCTCGGATTATCACCGACTTTCACGAGACGGTATAGGCAGTGGTCAGTGGTCAGTGGTCAGTGGTCAGTAAGGGAGTTTTGAGTCTTGAGTTAAATCCCAGCGTCAACCGTATTTACTCAGCACCTTTCTGACCCCTGACCCTGACCCCCGACCCCTGGCCAGGTGGCAAAGGTCGGGCGGGTGTGCTAAAATTGTTCAAGCTACAAGTCGGCGAAGTTGGCCGGACTCGTTCTTCTTTTCTTTAATGAAGATTTGTGAGAAGTAATTTACCGCTAGAAAGTATCGGCAGCTTGTCACACGAAAATTTCCTGCTCTCTGGGTTGCACAAAGAAGCCGAAAATCTTTCCCCGGAAGAAGTTGGCGCAGGCGGAACGCTCTGGCTGTGCCGCCATGCCGAAGTTCATAACCCCAATCAGATTGTGTACGGGCGGTTGCCGCGCTATGGTCTGAGTTCCAACGGACGGACGCAAGCAACCCAACTGGCAGCATTCCTGGCCCAACAGCCGATTGCCGCGCTTTATTCCAGCCCAATGCTTCGGACGCAGCAAACCGCTCGCACTATTCTGGCGACCCAACCGGGGCTGGACTGGCATATCAACCGGCTGTTAATCGAGGTTCACACGGGCTACGATGGTATGTTACAATCCCAGATAGGCGATTTTAACTTTTATGAACCACTGGCTGACCCCGGCGATGAAACCATTGAGATGGTGCGTGACCGTATCCTGAAATTTACCCGGCTGGCTTTGAACCGTCACATGGGGCAGATGGTGGTGGCGATTTCGCATGGCGACCCGGTAGTTATTCTGCACGCCTATTACATGGGATTGCCGATGCAACTAGCCAGCCTGCGGAGGCCCAACTTTTACCCGGAGCGAGCCTCGGTCACGCGCTATGATTTTCCGCCAGAAGGTTTTACGCTTAACCCGGCCCGCGTCCGTATCAGCTACTACGAGCCGCCGTTTGAGGTGGAAAACTGAAATCGAAAATCGAAGGTCGAGAAAAATCGGCTAAGGCTTGGTAGTTTACTTCAAAACTTGCTTACTGACCACTGACCACTTTTGCAGGAGAAACTTGATGATTGAAACCCGGTTCGATAAAGAGGGGTTGGCTATTCAGTCTTCCACCTTCACCCTTCGCCCAGCCGAAATGACCGCTTTTTTGCAGGAGCTAATTCAGATACCGAGCATCACCGGCAGCCCGGCGGAGAGCGTGGCCCAACACTGGTTTGCCCAGAAATTACAGGAAAACGGTTTTGAGACCGATTTGTGGCAAATAGACCTGCCCGCCATGCAAGCCGACCCCGAATTTCCGGGCCTGGAAGCTCCCCGCACCGAGGCCTGGGGATTGGTGGGCAGCTGGGGCGGCACTTCCGGCCCAACCCTGGTGTTGAACGGGCATATTGATGTCGTGCCGCCCGGCGATGTTAGCCAGTGGCAGACCGGCGACCCCTTTAGCGGCAAGCTGGAAGACGGCAAAATCTACGGGCGCGGGGCGTGCGATATGAAAGCCGGGTTGGTTTGCAACCTGTTCGCGGTCAAGGCTATCCAGGAAGCCGGTATCCGGCTCAAGGGGCGGGTACTTTTGGAAAGCGTAGTCGGAGAAGAAGACGGCGGGTTAGGGACTTTCGCTACTCTGCGGCGGGGCTATCGGGGCGAGGCCGCGATTATCACCGAGCCAACCGACCTGAATATTATTCCAGCTTGTGCGGGGGCGCTGACCTTCCGGCTACGGCTGACCGGGAAAGCTACTCACGCCAGTATGCGACGCGAGGGAGTGAGCGCCATCGAAAAATTCTGGCCTATCTGGGAAACCCTGAACCGGCTGGAAGCCCGCCGCAACGTGCCGGGCAATCCGCTTATGGCCCGGTGGGGGTTGCCCTATCCCCTGAGTATCGGCACACTACAGACCGGAGATTGGCCCAGTAGCGTCCCCGACCAGTTGGTAGCGGAAGGGCGACTGGGGGTGGCGTTGGGCGAAGCGCCGGCCGAGGCCCGCCGCGAATTGGAGGAAGCCTTGACGGAAACCTGCCAAAAAGATGAGTGGCTAAAAGAACATCCGGTCCAAATCGAATGGTTCGGCGGACAATTCGCCAGTGGACAGATTCCAGCAGACCACGATTTGGTGAAATTAGTGGTCGCCGAGCATGAGAAAGCGCATGGGAATACCCCTGAAATTCATGGCGCACCTTATGGTAGCGATTTGCGGCTGATGACCGGCCTGGGGAATATTCCGACCTTACACTACGGCCCTGGTCACGCCAAGTTTGCCCACGCCGCCGATGAGCATGTGCTGGTCAATGAACTGGTCGAAGTCACTCAGGTTCTGATTAGCTGTATCTTGCGCTTCTGCGGTTATGAGAAATAGTGGTCAGTGGTCGGTGGTCAGAAAAATACACGACGGAGGCGGAAGACGGAGAAAATCCGGCTATTGTCTGGCATTTTAACTCAAACCTCAAAACTTACTTACTGACCCCTGACCACTGCTAAGGAGAAAAGACAATGGCGGAAACGGCCCTTTGCCGGTATCACTGCCCAAACTGCGATACCGAATTATCGCAAATGGGCCTGATGGTTGTAAATGCGGAAGATAGCGAAGCCCAGCAAGTGCTGGCGGGTCAGGTCAATTTGGCCCAGTGTCCCAATTGCGGGGTAGTCAGCCGCCTCAATATGCCGTTGCTCTATCACGATGGGGCAAAGGAGCTATTTATTATCTTTGTACCGGGGCTTGCCCCCGATTTGCCGCCCGAAGAGCTGACCGCCAGTATCCGCTATCCCTATGGGTTATTGGTGACACAGGAAGCCGAGCGGCGCGGCATTGAGTTACCCGAACCGGACGAGGCAGCCTTCCCGCGAGACGAAGAAGATGAATATATGAACCAGCCCGGCGCGAAGTTCCACGCCATGAGTCAGGAACAAGCCGCCGAATTGCTGCCCGAATACCTGTTGCGCCCGACTATCGTGGATAATTTCGAGGTGCTGCAAACCGCTGCCCAGGCCGTCCGCGACGGTATGACCGGACAGGAAGTGGTAGACGATATGGCCCGGCTTCAGCTGATCAATAATATTATGTCCGCGCCGGATGTCATCAGCCTTCGCAAGCTGCTACATCATAGCGAACCTTATCTAAATGCCGAGCTTTACGAGGTCATAGACACCCTTAGTGAGCAGATGAGTGTCGAAGGTCAGACCGAAATGGTCGAGAATCTCAAGAAGGTCCGCAATCAGGTCGAGAAGTACAAGCAATCTCAGCAGCAACGCTTAAAAAGGAGCAAAAGCAAGGGCGCTGCTCCAAAAGCGTAATTTAATTCTATCCGTCATTCTCTAGCTTTGGCGCTCGATATAGGCTCGCCATCCGCCATAGTGGGTAATATCGGGATAGTAGCCTTCTGCCAGATGACGCGGGTACAAAATACCGAATACTTTGCGTCCACCTTCGAGGGTAATTTCACCTCGATATAGATTGGGTGGCTCTCCCGCCTCGATTTGCTGCCAGATAGCTTCTTCCACCCGATAGAGTTCGCCGATTATCGCCGCGCCGCCTTCTTCGCCTTCTTCCAGACGATACATTCCGGGGTGAATATCGCCGATAGAGTGAACCCGATAGCGCGGCTCGGTGCGGAATTCGCCTAGAAACTCGGAAGCCCCCAGATTGGGATGCAATTTCAGGCCACACATCAACGTGCCATTGACAAATAATTCAAACGCCATTTTGTACATCCTGTCCAATGATTAGTAGCTTGCTTTGGGCTATGATAGCACAAAGAGTGGTCAGTGGTTAGTGAATCAGTGGTCAGGAAAATAGTTTTGAGTTTTAAGTTTGAGTTAAACTGCCATTATTCGCCGGATTTACTCAGCATTCAGCGCTTTTCTGACCACTGACCACTGACCACTGCCAAAAAGGAGCTAAAATGAGCAAAAGCCGCGAAATTGCCAATCAACAGGTAATCGAGATTTTTCAGAGGGCCGAGCCGGTCATTGTAGATGTAGCCACCGCCCGTGAGGTTATTCCGGGCCTGGACGAAGATATGCTCTTGCACGCCGGGCCGCCGATAAGCTGGGGGCGGATGTGTGGCCCGATGCGGGGGGCAGCTCTGGGAGCTTTGGTCTATGAGGGACGGGCCACCGACCTGGTGGCGGCTGAAAAGCTGGTGGAAGCTGGCAAAGTCCGCTTTGAGCCGAACCATGACCATGGGGCGGTTGGGCCGATGGCCGGAATTATCTCAGCTTCAATGCCGGTTTGGGTAATCGAAGACCGGGCCAATAATGTCCGAGCCTACTCCAACCTGAACGAAGGGCCGGGAGCAACCCTGCGCTACGGCGCGAATGGGCCGGAGGTTATCGAACGATTGCGTTGGATGCAGACCGTACTTGGGCCGCGTCTCAAAAAAGCGGTGCAGCAGTCGGGCGGTATTCCAGTTTTTCCGCTTATCACAGGGGCAGTCGAAATGGGGGATGAGTGCCACAGCCGCAACCGGGCAGCGTTGGGGCTATTGGTGCAGACCCTCCTGCCTAATTTTTTGGCCTCAGATTTCAGTAGCCGCGAACTGGAAGAGGTTTTTAGCTTTATTATCGGGCGGGATTATTTTTTCCTGAATATCACGATGGCGGCCTGCAAAGCCGCCTGGCTGAAAGCCGAAAGCATCCCGGACACCAGCATTATTACCGCGCTTTCGCGCAACGGGGTAGAATTCGGCATCCGATTGCAGGGTAAGTGGTTTAGCGCCCCAACCCCGGAAGTTGCCGGACATTACTTTCCGCAATTCACGGCGGCGGATGCAAATCCCGACATCGGCGATAGCGCCATTACCGAGGCGAGTGGACTGGGCGGCTTCGCATCGGGCGGTGCGCCGGCTGTCACCGGTTTTATCGGTGGCACCCCGGAAGAATTGATGGCGGCTACCCTGGACATGTACAAAATAACCAGCGCCGAAAGCCGTCATTTTAGCCTGCCGATATTGGGCAATCGGGGAACTGCCACCGGAATTGACGTGCTGAAGGTGGTCGAGACCGGCATCAGGCCGTTTGTAACCACCGGGATTGCTCATCGTATGCCGGGCATTGGGCAAGTCGGGGCGGGTCGAGTGCGCGCCCCGCTCGCTTGCTTTACTCAAGCCGCGGCATATCTTCACAATAGCTAAATTGGCACAAGTAAAACCGGGGTGGCACTTGAGAATTCAAGTGTCACTCCGGTTTATTAAATTTAACTTTGCAAAGCTAAACGGTTGCCGGTGAACCGGTCAGAATAGCGTCGGAAGGTGAATTACTGGTCGTAAGCTTCTCGCGTAAGCTCGTATCCAGCGGTTCGAGGACGGTTGCGGCCTCGCTGGTATTCATGGCTTTTAGGGCCGAATAGACCTGGCTCAAACCCAACTGGGTATTTTCCAAATTACTTTCTGAAACATGCTTCAAAGCGACTTCGAGTAAATTACGGTTCAGATTATCCAGTTGCTCGGTAACGGCTTTGCCAACCTCAGTTAAATGCGCCCAGACCTGACGGCGGTCTTGCGAATTAGTGGCGCGGGTAATCAGGGGTGAACCCTGACGACGCTCAACCAGCCGTGAGACAATCCCGGTAATGGTCGGCATACTGACTTTCAAACGCTCGCTCAGTTCGCTCATTTTAAGCGGGCCATTCTCTTTGAGGATGTATAACACCTTCATCTGTTGAAAGGTGAGGTCTAGTTCCAGCCAGTAAGGAACGGACTGGCGATTAAGCTCCTGCAAAATTTGTTGATAAAGACTGCTGATTTCCCGAATGCGATTATGGTTGTCTATCATAGCTGAACAAATTCCTTCACCGACAAAATAGAGACCGTGCTTAAAAAGCTCGGAGACCCGATATTGCCCGGTAATTTATTAAATTTTTCAATAAGCTGGTTTTTCCGATGATATATCAGGAACCTGGTAACTGGTTGCAATTTATATTGCGCTAGGTTGTATGTTAGCAAATGGCTCACTATTTGTAAAGATGAAATGAAATAACGTTACACGAATGTAATAGAAGTCAGGGCCGTAATATTAGCGTAACATAAAATTCCGTTTTGTAACATTCCTGTCATATTAACCGCTTTGAATTCATTTTGAGCTAAAAACTCAGGCAATTTTTCGGCTTATCAACGTTAAAAACTAAACCTTTGGTATCTTCAAAGGCTTATAGTATAGTTATGTCAAGTTAATTTATTCAATAGAGCTTGTTTTTTATTTTACATCGTGCTATGATAAATAGCATACAAAGGTTCATGATTATGATAGAGAGGTACCTTGGTGTATGGATAGAGTTATGGCTATGTCGCAGACCTTACGTTCTAAATCTAATAATCCGCTTTCTATCCTGGTAGTTGACGATGACCCATTGGTATGCAAGGTAGTCGGGCGCACCCTGGAAAATTTGGGCCACCATGTAAATTTAGCCGCCAGCGTGGCCGAAGCCCTCGAAATTGCTGACCGATCTTGGCCGCACCTGGTATTTGCCGATTTTTATCTTGGCGAACATCAAAAAACCGGTCTGGCCCTGATTGAGGCTCTTAAAGAACGCCGCCCGGATACCTTTGTGGCCTTGATGAGCGGTCAGATAATCAGTGTTACCTCCAGCGCCGACCTTTTTCTTTCCAAGCCCCTGACAATGGAAGCAATCAGCTCGGTTATCGAAGCTTATCTCGAACAAATTCAAAAATTTCACTAAGCTGGTGGGGGACAGGGGTTGGGGAAAGACCGGAGTGCATTCCCTAATCGCGGCCTCGCCCCCTTTGGGGGTAAATCGCGGCCTCGCCCCCTTTGGGGGTAAATTCCCCGACCCCTAACCCCCGTCCCTCATTATTACATCGCCGTCCAGCCGCCATCCACCATCAAGGTATGACCTGTGACCAACGAGGCTGCGTCTGAGGCCAGATAGACCACCGCGCCGACTACTTCTTCCGGCTCACCGACCCGACCCAACGGAATCCGCGATACCAAGTCATTGTAAATCTTGGGGTCCTTGAAAGTCTGTTCGCCTAGAGGCGTGCGGATGAAAGTCGGACCGATAGCATTCACGTTTATCCCGTGTTCAGCCCACTCGATTGCCAACACCCGCGTCATATTGACCATCCCGGCTTTGGCCGAGCAATAGGCCACCCGGTTGTAATAGCCGATAATTCCGTTCTGCGAGGCAATATTGATAATCCGGCCTGACTTCTGGCTGACCATTTCTTTACCGACCCGCTGGGCTACAAAGAATGCTCCTTTCAGGTTGGTATCTACCACCGCATCCCAATCAGCTTCGGTTACTTCGAGGGCCGGTTTTGCAATCTGGATACCGGCGTTGTTAATCAGCACGTCCACCCGACCCATCTGGGTTATTGCCGCTGTCACCATTTCATCAATGCTCTTCAGGTCGGGAAGATTGAGCGGCAGACAGATAGCTTTGTTGCCAGTTGCGGCGCTGATTTCGCTTGCCACCTGCTGCCCTAATTCCATTTTGGAGCTGATTTCAGTAATGATTACGTCCGCTCCAAAATAAGCCATGCCCTCGGCGACGGCCTTGCCAATGCCGCTACCACCCCCGGTTATCAAGGCCACCTTGCCATCTACCCGCATACTTGGAAACTGCATTGTACCAAACCCTCCTCTTTTCTACTTCTATAGCCACACTCTATCATGGAACTTCGTGATAAGCATAACAAATAAAGCGTCGGTTCGCAAACCGACGCTTTATCTTTCCCACCTAGTCCCACCACGAAATCGGAAAATAGAAATCAGGCTTTGATTTTGGGGCTGGCAAAAGCCCGGCTCAGGATAATCAGGCCAAGCAGAGCTAAAACTCCGCAGAGCGCGGTAAGTCCCCAATCGGCGGCAGCCCCAAAACCGAGCAGACCATTGCCCGAATTATTGACAGTGGCTATTCCCTTATTGGGGGTTTGCACCTCCACCGCAACCAAGCGCCCACCGGGGGTCACATTAATCTTGACGGTATTGGGGGCGAGCGCCTGATTATTCTTGCTGTCGCGCACCAGCGGCTCTAACGTTTTGAAGGTCTGGTCATTGATATTAAAGGTGCGTTTGCTCTGGTTTTTGACATCCACCACCAGCCGCGATTGAGAAAGCTCGACCACCTGACCTTCCGATACGACCGCCGGTTGCCCGATGTCGTCCTGAAAACCCGTAATTTGCAAGCTCCACAGAACTGCGAGAGCGACCCCCGCCAGCAAGAAAAGCAGACCAAAGATAACTCCGGCAGCATTTGGGCCACGTTTGACCGGAGTAGCCATCGCGGGAACTGCCGGGGCGCTCATGGGGACCGGGGGTGGGACGGGCGGAGCGGCGGTTTGGCCCAATCCGCGCAGATAATCATAGGAACTGGGCGGTTGGGCGGGGGCTTGCCCATAACCGGGCTGTCCGCCGTATTGCGGCATCGGCCCACCGTTGGGGTAGCCCGGCTGAGGATAACCTGGCGGCGGTCCATAGTAGGGAGCAGCCCCGGCGGGCGGTGCATAAGGGTTCGGGCCGGGTGGAGGCGCATAAGGATTGGGGGCAGATGGCGGCGCATAGGGGTTCGGGCCAGGATAGGCCGGAGCATAGGGATTTGGCAGCGCCGCCATACTGCCATTCCAGACTGGTTGGGCCGGTTGTCGGGCGAGTAATAATTCCTGTACGCCCCGGTCATCGGGACGGAGTTGAACCGCTTTTTTAACCGCGTCATCGGCTTCGGGGGTTTGATTGGTAGTCCGAGCCAACCAGACCAGGGCCTCGACGTTCTGAGGGTCTTTTTCAAGGATTAGACGGCTCAACTGGGCGGCAGCGGGCTTCAAGCCCTGGCTTGCCAGCTTCTCGATTCGGGCCAATCTTTCCGGGGTATTATCCTGCGCCATTTTCTTTTTCTTCTCCGGGGCTTTTAGCTTACTCACTCTCTTACTTCCCAACTGGAACTCACTACTCGCTCAATTTACACTAATTCCGGCTTGAGGTCAATTTTGATAGTTGCCAGCTTGTGTTTAGCATTCACTTTCGGAAAGTAGATATACATTTCTTAGTCCAGTGAGTTGCTTGAGTTCGCAGAGCATTTGCTCGATTTACCAGTGGTGTGAACCTGGGGATGCAGGAAAGAGTAATCCAAAAACAGGCATCAGACCACGATAGGTTGATACCTGTTTTGTTTAATTTATTTTAGCCCCTCATTGCATTGGAGGAGGGCCGAGAGCGATTAGCTGGCCTTTTTATCGGCCCAAACCGCTTTGGTATTCGGCTGATTATTCCGGGCCAGAGCTGCACACCGCCGCGAACAGAATTTGTTGCCCTTGACAATCTGGGCGTGGCTGAGAACCTGACCACACTCAGTTCGTCCGCAAGTGCCACTTTGAGGAATACTTGGCTGCAAAAGAACTTCCTGGGTCGCCAGGAGCAGATTTTGCCGCCCATCCCGGAAAAGGCGTTGCTGCCGCTTTTTGATGTCAGCTTCACAGAAAGTGCAATACCCTTTGTCGGTAGGTTTGGCGAGGCGCTTTGGCCCCATCAAAATATTGCAAATCGGACAGACCCGCTCACCGGGCGCTAATTTATAGGGTGAATGTGACATAATTCTCCTTCCGACGGCTATGCCTCATTACAACAACGCCAGCCTTTTCAACTTTGAAAAATCGGACTGTCTTTTAGTGTTCCGGTTTTAGTTACTGGGACGGATAAAAATATTGTTCCAAGATAGATGCAGATACGAAATAGTTGTGCATGCTAATTGTATCATATCACCCTAAAATGTTGCGTTAAGATTGCATTATATTCTTGAAGTTTTTCGGGAGAATTAGTTGTGATGCAAAATATCTTCGATTAGTTTGGTACTCTGGCGGGCGTTGTCTCCAAAATAGACATGCCCCCTAAAAAGGTCGTGCAAGCCGGGATCATCCACGAAAGCATAACCACCATAGGCGAAAATGAGTTCAGGACTCCAGTTCTGGCGCACGCGTTGGACGACCGGCAAGATTTCGCGGGCTAATAGCATTGCGGTTTCGGTACGACCAGCGCTAAAGACCACCAGGGCCGGGTTCAGACGGCGCAGGTCTTTATCAAGGTCAATTGCTGGAACATTTTGGCCTAAATATATTACTCGCCAACCGTAGCGCCGCAGAAAATAGGTCGTCATCACGATACCCAGTTCGTGAAATTCCTGTGGGCCACAGGCCGTCACTACTAGCGGCCCATCCTGTTTGAGCGGCAGGGCTTCAATCATGGCATTGAGCCGGGCGCGACAGAGGGTGCTGGCGAAATGCTCGGTGGCAACGGTTACTTCGTTTTTCATCCATCGCTCGCCGATTTCGAGCAAAACTGGCTGCATTATTTCAACGCAGACGGCTTCGGGCGGGTAAATGCTGGCAGCCTCGGCTAAGAGTCGCTCGGCGGTCAGTTCGTCGAAAGCCAGAAAAGCTTCCAGCAACCGCTCGACCAGCAATTTTGGGGAACGAATCTCATTGGGGGTGAGGCTGGAATTACTGCGCCGATTATCATTGGACGCAAGTCCGTTTTCGGCTAGGCCGCCTGTTCCGTGACCATTTTTGCCGTTGCGTCCGGCCTTCTCGTAGGAGGCCATTTCCAGAAGTACCGACTCGTCCTGGGTCAAAAGCAGGGTAGAGGCCTGGCTGATAGACATGCCCTCTTCCAGCCTTTGCTTGAGCCACATCACCCGATAAATGTCGCGCTTGGTATAGCGCCGATGCCCGCTTTCGGTGCGGCCCGGTAATAGAATACTGTAACGCTTTTCCCAGGCTCGCAGAGTTGGCTCGGTCACACCTGCCATATGAGCTACCGCTTTGATGCTGTAGATTGCGAAGTCCAATGAGGTGTCTACCATTGTCAATCCCTTCTAGGAGGCAAATGTGGGGCAAGGACAGTTGGCCTATGCCGACTTTACATAGCATTTATTAACGCTAATTATACCATTCCGTAATTCTCTGTCAAGCCTTTGTCTAAGTTATTGGTTTAATGGCCCGCTACTCTGAGGGCAACCAACGGACAAATAACCGAAAAAAGACTATAATCGCCAGGTGCAATTGGGAAGTGTTATCGTGAAGCAAAAAGCAATAGAAAGTGGAAGAATGACCTCGAAATTTGGTCTGTCATCGAGTTTGAAGTTGCCGAAGGTCGGGGAAGTCGCCCCAGATTTCAGCTTATCTACGACCGAGGGCGACATGGTTTCGCCGCGAGACTATAATAAGCCGGTGGCGCTAGTTTTTCTGCGCCATCTGGCCTGAGTATATTGAGCCGAACACCTGGTGCAGTTGCATCAGCCAAAAATATTGCAGCAAATCGCCGCGTTGCAGGCCGAAATGCTGGTGATTTCGTTTGCGCCTTTGGAGAAGTTGCAAAGATGGGTTCCTCATTTTCAAGCCAATTTCCTCGAACCCTACTATGAAGAACATCAACAGGAGATACCGACAGATTTCTTCAGCCTCACCCGCTTTGCCGCCGACCCCGATCTGACGGCCTACCACGCCTATGGGTTGGGCCGCAATTCCGTCCTGAAAATATATGGGCCTGGAATCCTGTGGCAATATGCAAAATGGGCGGTGCAAGGCAAGCCGATTGCAAAGCCGCTGGAAGACCCCTTACAGCGCGGCGGCAATTTTGTCATTAATCAACACCACCGCCTGACCCTGGCCCACACCGGGCGCGACCAATCCGACCGTCCGCCAGTGTCTGACATTCTGGCGGCGCTAGGGTAATGGGTCAGGTAGGAAGAGGAAGGCGAATAAATTGTCAGACCTTAGCCGTCAAAATATAGAGCTTATTTTAAGTAATTCAGGATTTAATCCAGATTTGTCAGGATTAGACTTATCTGGATTAGACTTATCTGGATTAGACTTATCTGGATTAGACCTAACTGGAGCCAATATGGGTAAGTGCAATTTGAATAATACAAATTTAAGCAATACTATCTTGGAAGGCGCTAATTTATTGGAAAGCATTCTATTTGAAACCAACTTTAGCGGCGCTTACTTTACCAATGCTCGATTAGAAAAGGTAGATTTGCGAAATGCTATATTTACTGGTGTAAACACGATAAGTGTCCAACCTGCCGGGGAGAATTTGAGCGAGCAACTTGCCACATTACTACGCCTGCTAAAGCTCGTAGAACAGTTAAACAGTTGACACCAGAAAGACTTCAGGCTGTCAGGCCAACTGGGTTGGGTGCGAAGTGAAGACGCTTAAAGATTAAAAACATTTCCTACGCATGGTATTGCCTTTACGATTTTGATAGTAGTACTGCCCGAAGACGGAACTTGCACAATTTTGATGATAAGACCTTTACTCTTGACTATATCAATTCTGAGACATGGTTGTCCAAGTGTTTTTGTTCGGCTAAATATTTGCTGACATGGAACAAATTTTTAATGAACCAACCCGCGTTTAGAGGCATAAAGCGCGGCATGGGTGCGGCCCGGCAGGTTCAGTTTATTGAGGATGCTGGAGACATGAGCTTTAACGGTTTTCTCGCTGACGCTGATTTTATAGGCGATTTCTTTATTGCTCATCCCGTGACCTAATAGCCCCAATACTTCGCGCTCGCGTTCGGTCAGGTAGTCCAGCGAGTCAGACTCTTTAGCGGGCGCGACCACCTCATGCATCAGCTTCTTGGCAACTTCGGGATGCAACTGGGCCTCCCCCCGGTCTGCCGCCAGTACCGCCTTGACCAAATCATTGGGCTGGACATCTTTGAGTAGATAGCCGGTTGCGCCACTCCGAATCGCGGTAAACACCTTTTCGTCATCGGCAAAACTGGTTAGGGCAATAATTTCGGTTTCGGGCCGCATCTGCTTGATTTCCTTGATCGCCGTCAGCCCATCCATCACTGGCATTACCAAATCCATCAGCACAACATCTGGCTCAAGCTCTTTGACCCGCTGCATAGCCTCCTTGCCATTGCCAGCCTCACCCACCACCTCGATTTCGTCCTGTAACTCCAAAAAAGTAATCAGGCCCTGGCGTACCACCGCATGGTCGTCCACAATCAACACCCGAACTTTTTCTCTGGCTTCGTTAGACATAATTTACTCCCCGATATACCGGAATCATTATTGTTGGTTGCAAGCTATTTTGTGATAGATAATTATAGCATTGTATTACAAGCCTTACAAACCAACATTTGAGGTTGACATCGCTGAGAAATCAAAATTATAGGCTTGACAAACTAAAAACAGATGCTATAATAAAAATGAATGAACGTTCAATCTAGGTGAGATATGATTAAAATAATTGATAAACACACGGCTATCCTTAATACTGCGCTTGAATTGCTGGTCGAAAACGGCTTTCACAATACCCCGATGTCTTTGATTGCAAAGCAGGCCGGGGTTAGTGCGGGCATTATCTATCACTACTTTGAGAGCAAAGAGGATTTAATTAATCAGCTTTACCAGCAGATTGAGGCAAAGCTTTTTCAAGCTCTGGCTGGCAACCAGCTTGAACAACTGGAGGGAATTGCTTTGCTTAGGCAACTTTGGTTGGACATGTATGCCTATTATGTGGCCCACCCAAAGGAAACCTTGTTTCTTGAACAATATAAAAATTCACCTTTCTATAAACACCAGCAAGGCGGCTTTGACGGAAACTGGTCGTGGTTAGGCGAGAAATTCCAAAGAGCTATAGCCGAAAGTGAAATAGCGAACCTGCCCTTTCTTGTCGTATACAATCTGACGTTGGGGGTAGCCATGGCCCTCGCCAAACAACAGATAACCCAGGCAATTGAACTGGATGAGGTAACTCTGCAAAAGACGGCAGATGCAGTTTGCCAGGCGGTGCGGGTTAGCTAATTTTTAAGTTGAATCGAATGAATATTCAATCGAATTGGTGGGAATGAACTTTTAACCTATTTTGAATGAATATTCATTTAAAGAGATAATTAGACCTGTTGCTGAAAACGCCCAATAGCCGGGTTGTAAGCACCAGCAGCAGCGCCCATCTCTACGGGCGGTTCAACTTCGCTGACCCCCAGATGCGGCAGAACTATGGGCGTTGGAGCGCTTATGGGCAGAGCAAATTTGCCAACGTGCTTTTCGCTTTTGAACTACAACGCCGGTTGGCCGCCACCGGTCACCAGACTATCAGCAGCAGCGCCCATCCCGGTTATGCTCATACTAATTTACAGAATACCAGTGCCGGTGCCAATGATAGCCGAATTGAGAAGGCCTTTTATGCGATTGGCAATCGGGTGGTAGCTCAAAGTGCAGCAATGGGCGCATTACCACAGCTTTATGCAGCTACCGCGCCGGAGATCAAGGGGGGAGAGTTCTTCGGACCGCGCTTCTTTTTCAGAGGTTATCCGGTTCGAGCCAAAGCTACGGCTAAGGCTTACGATGAAGCGATGGCTCGCAATCTCTGGAATCTCTCGGAAGAACTGACCGGAGTTCCCTATGATTTTGAGAAACCTTTGGCTAAAGTCGAAACCTCTAGCCCGGCTCACTAAGCTAAAAACAATCGTTAAAGCAAGGGCAGTCAGGAGAATATTAGCTATTTTCTCGAACTGCCCTTTTACGGTTAGAGGATTAGCCAGATAGCAAGCCAGGTCGAGTAGGTTTAAGGCCGCCCGCAACTTGCATTTTTAGCTCAAAAGTGATATTATACAGCCTGCTTGGACACAATCGGCACTTTTGCAGCTAACATATTGGGGTATCGTCTAACGGTAGGACAGCTGACTCTGAATCAGTAAGTTGGGGTTCGAATCCCTGTACCCCAGCCTTAGAAATTTTTGAGGCTTCAATCTTAAATATTGAAGCCTCATTTTATTGTTAGTTAATCTGGCTCGCTTTATCGCAAATCTTTTTCCAAAATAATGGCTTTAACTGAGCAAAATAAAAAAGAAGATAGAGCTACCCCGTCGGCGGAACAAAGCGACCTGCCAGCCCCCGGCAACGCCGGTTATATTGAATTACTCCGCGACAACCCCAATTTTCGTAATTTGTGGTTTGGCAATCTGGTCTCGGCAGCAGGCGACTGGTTCAATAACGTAGCTCTCTTGGGGCTGGCGGTACAACTGACCGGCAGCGGTTTGGCGGCGGGCGGGGTGCTACTGGCCTCGACCTTGCCCTATTTTCTGCTCATCCCTATCGCCGGGCCGGTAGTAGACCGCTTCAGTCGCAAGAAAGTGCTGATTGTCTCGAACCTGCTTGGTGCAATTCTGGCCCTGGTGCCGTTGGCGGTACGCGAGGCCGGGACGCTCTGGATAATGTATCTGGGGCTAGGGCTGCTAGTGGCGACGGCGGCTTTTTTTCAACCGGCTTCCCAGGCTCTCACCCCCAATGTCGTGACCGCCCGCCAACTCTATTCAGCTAACGTCCTGAGTAGCTCGACCTGGGCGATTATGGTGATGGTCGGGAGCGGATTGGGCGGGGTAGTGTCGGCGACATTCGGGCGCGATGTAGTGTTTTTGCTAAATTCGCTATCGTTCGTCGTTTCCACCGGGCTTATCTGGCGAGTCAAGGTCGAGGAGAAAATAACTCCGCGCTCCAACGCCAGCGCCAGTTACTCGACCTGGGGCAACTTCAAGGCCGGTCTGGTTTACTTGCGGCAGCATCCGCCGGTGATGGCTCTAGCTGCCTGCAAAGCCGGATGGGGAATTGGCGGTGGCGCACTGGTTTTACTGAGCTTTTTCAGTCTGCAACTCTTCAAGGCCGGAGATGACGGTATCGGCCTGCTCTATGCCGCCCGTGGGTTGGGGGCAATGGTCGGGCCGATTCTCATTCGACCTTTTGTGGGCAATGCAGTAGCCCGGATGCGCTGGGCGATTGGCCTTGCCTACGGGGTACAGGCTTTCGGCTACCTGATATTTGCTTTCTCGTCCCAAAGTATTATTCTGGTAGCGGCTTTCGGGATATTTATCGGACATTGTGGCGGCGGCGTGGCCTGGGCCGGGTCGAGTATCTTGCTGCAACAGACCGTCCCTGACCAGTTTCGAGGCCGGGTCTTTGCGATTGACCTGGGCCTCTCGACCCTAACCCAAAGCTTTTCCACCGTGCTATGGAGTCTGGCGCTGGAATTCGGCTTCTCACCCGTCGGACTAGCCTTACTAGCCGTGGCCTCCTGGTTCATCTTCGGCCTGTTCTGGCTCTATCTCACCAGCCTCGCCCGCTATAGACCACAAAATATGGAATAGGAGACAGGGCATAGTTTTGAGTTAAAATACCAACATCCTGCCAATTTCTTCCGCCTTCCGTCTTCTGTCTTCCAAACCTCAGTCCTCAGTCCTCAGTCCTATCTTTCCAAAGTTCTGATTGGCCTCCATCAGGCGGTGAGCTTCGGCGGCTTCGGACATTGGGAAGACCTTGTCTATCACCGGCACGAGGCGACCATCGGCAAACCGGGCCATGCCAAATTCGGACAGGCGGCGAGTCAGGTCGGCTTTTTCGGGCAGACTGCGGGCGCGGAGGGTCGTACCGGTGACGTGCAGACGACGGCGCATGACTGCACTCAGGTCAATCTGGGCCTTACCGCCGCTCAGTTGACCTATCAGCAACAACCGCCCGTTCAGAGCCAGGCTCGCAAGATTGGCTTCCAGGTAGTCCGCCCCAATGAAATCTAATATTATGTCAACTCCCATTCCGCCAGTCAACTCCTGAACTTTATTGGCGAAAGGCCCTTCGCGGTAATTAATCAGGCCAGTCGCGCCCAACTCGCGGCAACGTTCCAGCTTATCCGCCGAACCCGCCGTAACCAGAATTTGGGCCGCGCCGGTTTCTCGCGCCAACTGAATCGCTGCCGTACCAATCCCGCTCCCTCCGGCGTGTATCAATACTTTGTCCCCCGCCTGGATATTACCCAAAACGAACAGGTTCAGATAAGCCGTCAGGAAAGCTTCCGGGAGCGCCCCGGCCTGCTCGAAAGTCAGATTATCGGGAACGAGCATCGCCAATTCCTCTGCTATGGCTACTTTTTCGGCATAGCCGCCCCCCGACAATAAGGCCATAACCCGCTGACCGGGTTGCCAATTTCCTCGACATTCCGGCCCAACCGCCTCGATTTCGCCCGCCATTTCCAGCCCTAAAATCGAAGATGCACCCGGTGGCGGCGGATATAATCCCCGGCGCTGCAAAGTATCGGCCCGATTGACTGCGCTGGCCCGCACTTTTATCAGAAGCTCCTTGGGGCCAATAATAAGGTCGTCGGTGTCCTGCCACTTCAAGACTTCTGGCCCGCCCGGTGTAGTTACTACTATCGCTTTCATAGGGTGTTACGCTTTCTTTTTCGATAATTTTTCTTTTAGAACTTTCGCTGGCAAATTACCTCAACCTCGAAAAAGTTATATTCGAGAATTTACGAAGTAAATTTTCAAATATAACCAAACCCGGTTTTGGGGTTTAGCCAGAATATTCTCAAATCGGCAAAATCGTCCCAAACAAAAGTCTTAGCTTGAATGAACTGTGCTGCATTTACGGAGTAGTTTATCACAACTAACCACATCGAACCATATTCCCCAGGATAGTTAGGCCAAACCTAACTTGACAAGTAACGGTTTGAGTCATAAGGTTAGTTTCAGATAAAAGTGGTCAGAGAATTTAAGATTTAAGATTTAAGATTTAAAACTAGCTTACTGACCACTGATCACTGCTAAAGGAGATTGAGATGTGGCAAGACAGGTGGGATAAAAAAGCGGGTGGCTTTGATATGATTTTTGCAACCTTGATGATTGTGAGCGGCCTAAGTCTACTGCTGACGGCCTGTGGCGACTCTACTACTGCGACTACTGCGCCTGCGCCGACCTCAAGCGCAAATACTGCGCCCGCGACGAGTACGCTAGTGCCACCGACTGCCACCACGACCCCGGCGCTACCAACCGCAACTACAGCCCCGACGGTTGCACCAACCAACCCGCCTGCCCCGACGAGTGCGCCAACTACCGCTCCGGCAGCGACTCCGCCCGCTACTGGCCTGACGCAACCTCTAGCGAAAGATGAGCAAGAGATTAGTTTTGGAGCGGGCAAAGATACCATCTATGGTACGCTTTTGATACCGCAGAATAGTGCGACTGGAAAATTACCCGCCGCCCTGCTTCTGTCCGGCAGTGGCCCAACTGACCGCAACGGCAATACTCCCCTGATACCGGGCGCGGTCAATTCTCACTTGAACTTTGCGCGGGTTTTGGCAGACCAGGGAGTGATTTCGCTCCGATACGACAAGCTAGGAAGCGGTAAAACCGGTCTGGCGGTCACTGGGACTACTACCCCTACCGAGATTGGCTTCAGCACTTTTGTGGAAGAAGCGCGGGCGGCCTATGATTATCTAAAAAACCGGCCCGAAGTTGACCCCAATCGCATTCTGATTTTGGGCCATAGCGAGGGCGGCCTTATTGCGTTGGTAGTTGCCGACCAGCTAAAAGCCAGTAATCAGCCCAAAGCCCTGATACTGGCTGCCCCGCTCTCCAGACCCTATCTGCAAACCATCCGCGACCAGATTGCCGCCCAATACGAACAGGCCCAAAAAAGCGGAGCTGTTACCAAAGAGCAGGCCGAGGCTGGAATGAGCGAACTGGATGCGATTATCAAAAGTCTAACCGAAACCGGCAAACAACCCGCCACGATTTCTAATCCGGCCTTTAAGCCGCTCTTTAATCCTGTGAATGACAAATTTTTCGCAGAGGTGAGTAAATACGACCCTCAGAAGCTGGCGGCAGGACTTCCGGCTACGTTGCCAGCCCTGGCAATGTGCGGACAAAAGGACATCCAGGTGCTATGCTCGGATGTGCAGTATTTGATGCAGGGTTTCCAGAAGGCGGGCAATACCAAAGCAACTTTTAGTCAGCTGGCAAACGTCAATCACGTTTTTAAGGAAGTCCCTGGCACGCCGAATCCCAATGTTTTGCTGGACTACGCCAATCCAAATCTGATTTTTTCGAGTGAAGCTACCGGGACAATCGCCGCGTTTGTCAAAACCAACCTGTAAAACGGCAAAAACCGTTGCCCCGGTTTATATGCCAGGGACAACGGTTTCAAGATTAATCACTAAAATTGAGAGCTAACGCTGATTGCGCTCTAAAAATTCTCGCGCAGACGTTGACCGATGCGCTTTACTTCAAAGCGGGCGCGACCCAGATTAGCAATCGGGCCGAGCAACAACATCAAAAAGTAACCTTCTTCAATCAAGGTAATCAGATAGCTGTGGTTTTCAGCCTCGACATACATATCCTTGATTGCCCCGGCTTTGAGGGCCTGGGCGGTACGAGTGACGTTGCCGACCAGCCCGGCTAATTCTACTTCAACTGCCTCAGTATCGAGTTCTGCGCCATTGGCAATTACTGTTTCTACCCCGATGCCATCTACGCCTACCAGCCCGACTGCCAATGCCCCTTCAACTGTATTGGCGGCATCTGTCAAGATTTCGGTAAAGGTCATGCCCTTTTTCTCCCCTGCACATTCTATTCCGGCACTACTTATGTGAAGCTGAATTTAGTCTAACATACTCTTTACATAAATGCAATAGTTAGCTGTTTTTCCTTTGGGTCTTTATGCTATTGGTACACAATCCTCACCCTATCAAGCTGCCGGATGGCCTAACATGTGCAAACCTAGAATAGTAAACGTACATAGGTAAAGACAAATTTTACAGAGTTAAAGCGATTTGTAAGCGAAAGTCTTAATCAAATAAAGGGAATACAATGCTAAAAATATTTAGACGAAATGGAAATCAAAAAGGCGCAAAACTAAGTCTGGGCGGTCAGGAAGAAACTTTAGAATGGCAAGGCCAGAAAATCGTATATTCGGTGCAAGGGCAGGGCCGACCCCTGATATTATTTCACGGAATTAATGCGGCCTCGTGGGGCTTTGAGTTTCGCAATAATATCGAAAGCCTGTCCCAAAATCATCGGATCTATCAGCCAGACTTGCCGGGCTTCGGGCGCTCCGAGCGGCTGCCCAAAATTTACACGGCGGAAATGTATATCGAATTTTTGAAAGATTTTACCCGTTTGGTGGTCGAGCGCGAAGGTCAGCCCCCGGCGGTCATTGCCAGCAGCCTGACAGCGGCACATCTGATTGGCGCAGTGGCCCAGTCCCCCGAATTATTTGGGCCACTGGTGCTAATATCACCAACCGGGCTGGAACGGTTAGATACTGCCCCCACCGAAAAACAAGGCCGCTTATACCAGCGTTTGAACGGGCCACTAGGCGACGTGATTTTCTGGCTGCTCGGCACTCGCTTTTCTACTCGGCTCTTTTTGGGGCGCGATGGTTATTTTGACCCTAAATACATGGATGCCGGGCTGATTGAGGGTTATCACAAGTCCGCCCGCCAACCCAATGCCAAGTATGCCCCTATCTCCTTTATCACCTTTTTACTAAACCATTCGGTCAGACAAGAATGGCCTGAAATTCGCCAGCCAGTCCTCATCGTTTGGGGCAAAGAAGCAAAAATTACTCCGCTCCGAGATGCCTATTTGTTTTTGCAACTGCGGCTCGGCACTGAGCTAAAAATTATAGACCACGCCCGCCTCTCAGTCTACGACGAGCGTTCAGTCGAATTTAATGCCCTGGTACAGGAATGGTTGGGTCGGCAATCCGCCACCCGCCAAGTTAAACCAATTGGGGCTAAAGCGAGTTAGCCTGATATTGCAATCCCACTATGCTATAATCGAGCCTGAGTAGAACTTTCTTCCGATGGCTCGATTTGTATTTACAGTATTTTGGATGCTTAATTAGGAAGCCTGGATTATGGTAACGACTGTCGCAAAACCAGCTCAAACTAAAGCCCGCCGAAAACCTCGCCCGCCCGTTTTTGAAAATGCCAACCGTTGGCCGCGCACGATTCTCGAAGCTTATGCGCGGGGCCGCGGGCCTTATAATGTCGAAAATGCCAGCACCTTGCTGGAAGAAGAACCCCTGGAAATTTATAACGGCTGGTTGGTGTGGGATAAAATGACCGACTTTAAAGAACGGCGAGCGGCCGCCAATATTCACGAAATTCTTTCGTTCAGAGCCAGGTTTGTCGGGTTTGGACAAGCCTACCCCGACCAGGTGGAGTGCGAATTATCGGAAGGTGATGTTATCAAGCCGGATGTTTGCATGGTTTCAGAGGGCCGGGTCATCAAGAAGGTCATTCCCAGAGGGCCGGATAACCGCTTAATTTTGCAGGGTGGGCCGGAGGTGGCGGTAGAACTGCGCTCGCCCTCGAATACGCGAGCCGAGGAACGCCGCAAACGCGAAAAATATTTTGACAACGGGACGCTTATCGTCTGGGATGTAGACCCGATTAAGGATAAGGTCTGGGTTTATCGGGCCGAAAATCGAGGCCAGTCAAAATTATTTCAGGGCAACGATTTAATTGATTGCGAACCATTTTTACCGGGCTGGCGACACAATATAGCCGATTTTTTCGCTGATACCCTGAGCGCCGAGAAGATAGCGGGCGAAGCGGCAACCGAATGGCGGGCCGAGGGACATGCTCAAGGGCAACTTGAGGGCCAGCTTCAAGCCGTGCGGGAACTCATCCTGCGCCAGGCTCAAAGGCGTTTTGCCGGTGAAAGCTTGCCCACCGATTTTGAAACCCGCTTGACTAGCTTCAATCTGGAGCAGTTGAATGAATTGGCGGATACTATCGCTACTACTCCCGGTCTGAAAGAATGGCTGACAACTTTCCCAGGTTAGCCCAAAACTCGAATTATGGATTATCTATGCAAACTAACAATGAACCGTCCCAGATAAACAATTACGGCGCTGGCTATAACTGGCTGGAAGCTAATATCGCCGGGCTAATCGAATTTTTACAGGAACTGGTGGCGACTCCCAGTCAAAACGGGGTGGATACCGAACAGGCCGCCGCCGAGCTAATCGCCCGCAAGCTGACCGAGTTCGGGTTCGAGCCGCAATTGCTCGGCGACCCGACCCGACCTTCGGTACTGTGCGATTTCGCCCCACGCCAGCCTGACCATAAAACTCTCTGGCTGGAAGCCCCCCTGGATACCGTCGTAGCTGGCGAGCGCGAAAGCTGGCAGCATGAACCGTTTGCCGCCGCAATTGTCGAGGGCAAAATGTACGGGCGCGGTTCAGCCGATTGCAAAGCCGCCATCGCTATTTTTGTATATGTCGCCGCCGCCTTGCGCCAAACCGGGCTGAAACCGGGCGGGAATCTGGTACTGGGCTTCGATGCCGATGAGCAGGGCGGAGCATTTACCGGTATTAAGACCCTTTTAGAGCAGGTCGGGCGAGTGGATGCTTGCATTATCGGGTATCCCGGCAATGATGAGATTGCGATTGCAGCGCGGGGCTTTCTGCGCTTGCGGATTACGACCACTGGACAGAGTGCCCATACTGGGATGCGTACCAATGAACAATATGCCAACGCTATCAGCCTGATGGCCCGCCTCATTATCGCCCTCGAAAATCTCCCAATGAGCTATGCTACTTCGGAGCTATTCTGGTTCGGGCCGCGCTTGACTGTCGCCCAGATTAGCGGCGGGTCGGCAATTAATGTTGTGCCGGAAAAATGTGAAATTGGAGTAGACTTGCGGTTAGTACCAGGCCAGACCCAGGCCGGAGTCTTGGCCGAAATCAGCACCCAACTTGATACCAGCCTCGGCCCGGAAATAGTCGCCCAGCGCGTGCGAGTGCTGCCCTATCAATATGAACCGGCCTACGCCTCGCCCGCCAATTCCACAATCGTCCAAACCCTCAAGGCCAACGCCGAAGCCATATTAGCTAAGGAAATCAAGCTGGTCGCCAGTGGGCCGAGTAATATCGGTAACGTGGTCGGCAATCGCCAGATAGATACCATCAACGGCTTTGGCGCAACCGGGCAGAACGTCCACGCCGCTAACGAATATATTGAGGTGGATAGCCTGTTGCCGATTGCCAAAGTCTACCTGAAAACCATACTGGATTATCTCGACGGCTAGTAAATCAAGCTTGCTAATAGCTCAAAAGATTGCAAGAAATTTCACATAATACCTTGACATCGAGTTAGCAGTATGTGATACTGTAGTTGTGACTATTACAAATCCCCGGCTATTTTTGCTCATTAACTGCCGGTTGCCGCTGGTGCAGGTGGAGTAAAACCCATGCTTGAAGCTTATGTTCCGATTCTGATTCTGGTCATCCTGGCGATAGTGCTGGTATCGTTTATTATTGGATTGGCAATATTTGTCAGTCCCCATCAGCCCACCGAGGCCAAAAATGAGCCTTACGAAGGTGGCGTGCCGCAGATGCAGGAAACCCCCCGCCGCTTCCCGGTCAAGTTTCTGGAAGTCGCCATGATATTCCTGATTTTCGACATCGAAACGGTGGCCTTCTTTCCCTGGGCGGTGTTGCTCAACCAGCTAAAACTTTTCGGGCTACTGGAGATGGGCATCTTTTTACTGGTGCTGGGCGTGGGCTATTTCTATCTGTGGCGCAAGGGCGCATTCAACTGGGAAAAGGAGTTCTAAGTAATGTCAGGCGAGTTTAGCCAGTTCGATTTTTTCACCAATAATGCGGTTTTGCCCGGCGATGTCCAATCGCTCCGTAGCGCCTCACCAGTGGGCGGGGTAGTCACTACCAGCCTGGACAAAATGGTCAATTGGGGGCGCAGTTCTTCGCTTTGGCCCGCCCTTTTCGGTCTGGCCTGCTGTGCTATCGAGATGATGGCGACCTCCGCCAGCCGGTTCGATATTGCCCGCTTTGGCTCAGAGGTCTTTCGGGCCTCCCCCCGTCAGGCTGACCTGATGATTGTGGCGGGGCGAGTTTCCGCTAAAATGGCTCCCGCCGTCCGACAGATTTACGACCAGATGCCCGAACCTAAATGGGTGATTGCGATGGGGGCTTGCGCCAGTTGTGGCGGGATTTTTAATAATTATGCGATTGTTCAGGGGGTGGATTTGATTGTGCCGGTGGATGTATATGTGGCGGGCTGTCCACCGACTCCCGAAGCCCTTATCGAAGGGGTGCGAATATTGCAAGACCGAATTAAATCGGGGGTGCCGCGCCCTCAAGACCCAATAGAGTTTATGCCGGAGGTAGTGCGTGACCCAAACTTTGGACGACACTCCTGAGTCGGAGCAGCCCCAAGCTGCCGCCGAGCCTTCCCTATTAGGTGAGGAACGCTTTCCGGGGGTACGCCCCAGCCCGATGCGGACGGCGGATGGCACTCCGACCTTTATCGTACCAGCTGAAAATCTGCGAGAAGTAGTCGCCTATCTGCGAGATGAGGCCGAGTTCAAGCTGTTCGAGGATTTGACGGCGGTGGATTGGCTGCCGCAAGAGCCGCGCTTTCAGGTGATCTATCATTTTCTGTCGCTGCTCAATCGTCAACCCATCCGGCTCAAGGTCGAGGTTTCGGGCCAAGACCCGCGAGTCCCTTCGATTACCAGCCTATTTGCAGGGGCGAACTGGTACGAGCGGGAGGTTTTTGACCTGTTTGGCATCACTTTCGAGGGCCACCCGGATTTGCGCCGCCTCGAAATGCCGGAAGATTGGGAGGGCCATCCGCTCCGCAAAGACTACCCGATGACCGGCCCGCGCCGTCCCAACCTGCCTTCCAACCAGTTCCGGCCCGATGGCAGAAATGGTGCGCCGCAGTTATAGAAGGCGATTTTGATATTGGCCCCTGGATACCTTTACTGGAAGCCTAAAAGGTTACGTTATGATTGACCTAAATGACCTATACTGTCATATGTATGTAGAGTCAGATGGTTCCCGCCAGGAATTATCTGAAGTTATTGCCCAAGCTATAAACGGGACGTTGGAAAACTTTACGGTTGTTTTGCCTTTGATAGAAGTTGATATAAGAAAAAATAAAGATTTTGATGAAGCTTTAAGAAAAGAGTTTCCCGACGGATTTTTATATTTCCGTTATAGCCTGGATATTGATGCTTCACCAGGCCAGACCCTTGAAAATCAAATTAAAATGGTAGCTGACATCCTGGAACACCTGTGGTCGCGGGGTTATCCGGCAGTGGCGGCTTGTGATTATGAGGACGAATTGCCCCACAAAGGCGGCTACAAGAGCCACGACGTTCCCTGGGTCAAAACCGAGGTAAAAATAGCAGGTTGAAGCAAAATTGTCTAGCGAAAGCAGCCTACCAAAGTACGAACCTTCACCCAAACCTGCTAAAGGTGGTTGGGGTACATTTATGGATTTGGATGATGCTACTGCTCAACGGAGTCTTAACGAGGCCATTGGAACCGAAGACGAAAAACAACTTTATGGTTACAGTGCCGGTAAAGTATATGTTTTTCAGCCCCATCTTGACGGAGTTTATCACGGTTATCCAGCTACTCAATGGGGGAATGTTCCGTCAAAAATTTTACAAGAGATGCTGCAAAGTGGGATTATAGATAGAGATGTTTATAACCAACTCACTAGAAAAGTTGGCGGTAGATAATAATGGCTAATCAACTTTGGTTTAAACTTAAAAAAGTGGCTAATCCTTATTCAGAAACCCACCCCGCTGATTTATGGGGTCAGTTGGATATTCTTATTCTAACTGGCAAAAAAGCGCATTTATTACTCCAAACTCAGTGGAATCTTGAGACTCTGGCAGAGTGGTTTACAAAAAATCAAGCTGCTTTTTCCCAAAACGAGCTTTTAATTCAGGAGCATAAACCGTTACCAGGAGAAAGTTTAGCCGAAGCTTTCCGCCGCTTGCGAACCTATGATTTTGAGGAAGAAGCTGTAATGTTCCGATGGGATGAAGCTTTGGACGACTACTACCAACAGCATAGTTTACGGGCGGCTTTGCCAGGGGCTAACGTTCCCGGCTATATTATTGGTTGGCATAAGGGCGCGGGTGAAATATCGTTTGAGGGCGATAGTGACAAAAATAGCTATCCCACCCAGCGAGATTATTATGCTAATTTAAAGCAGTGGTCTTACAGCTTTGATATGGCTGATTTTGTAACTGACCTTCAACAGCAACTAAAAGATTTTTTAGAAAGTTGGACTGAGTCCGGGGCGAATCAGGTTGCCCGAACTCAGGCCAGCAACCTTCTCAAGCAGTTAAGTGAAAAAGCTTTGGATAAGGTTTTAGTTTAACCTAGAGGAAATTACTTGGAATGGAAGACCTACAAATAAAAGAGCGGTGGCTCGATGATGATGAAGACGAATATTTAGTCAAAACCGACGATGCCGCCGACCCCGAAAAAGAGTTGATGACCATCAATATGGGACCGCAGCACCCTTCGACCCATGGGGTATTACGCTTGATTGTGACCCTGCGAGGGGAAGAGGTGGTTAAGTGCGAGTCGGATATTGGCTATCTGCATACCGGCATCGAAAAGCAATCGGAGAATAAGACCTACAGCCAGGCTCTCACCCTGACTGACCGCACCGATTACCTGAATCCACTCATCAATAACCTGGGGTTTACTCTGACGGTTGAAAAGCTTTTGGGGATTGAGGATAAGATACCGCCAAAAGCGATGGTCGCTCGTGTAATTCTATGCGAGTTGCAGCGCATTTCCAGCCATTTGGTCTGGCTCGGCACCCACGCGATGGATTTAGGGGCTGGTAGCACTTTCCTGTATGGGATGCGTGACCGCGAGAAAATTCTCGATATTTTCGAGATGTGTAGCGGAGTGCGAATGATGACCAGCTACATTATGCCGGGTGGTCTATACGCCGATTTGCCGCCCGGTTTTGATACCAAAGTCGCCGAGTTCATCAAATACTTTAAAACCACCTGGCCTGACTATGACAAGCTTTTGACCAAGAGCGAGCTTTGGTATCAGCGCACCAAAGGAGTAGCCAAAATCACCGCCGAGCAAGCCCTGAATCTGGGTGTGACTGGCCCAATTTTGCGCTCCACTGGCGTTCCCTACGATGTCCGCAAGATGTTCCCTTATAGCGGCTACGAAACCTACGATTTTGAAGTGCCGATAGCCTATAATGGCGATGTCTATGACCGCTTTCTGGTTCGCATGCAAGAGGTGGAGCAAAGCATCCGCATCGTGGAACAAGGCCTGGCGAAATTACCGCCGGGAGAGTGGCAGATAGACGACCTGAAAATCGTGCCACCCAAAAAGTACCAGATTGCGACCAATATGGAATCGCTGATTCATCATTTCAAGCTCTATACCGAGGGCTTTAAGCCGGTAGCCGCCGAAGTGTATTCGCGGGTCGAGTCGGCGCGGGGTGAACTGGCCTATTATATGGTCAGCAACGGCACAAATAAGCCTTACCGGATGCACATTCGCGCCCCCAGCTTTGCCAATCTGCAATCCATGGGGCCGACCCTCGAAAATGGGGCGATGTTCGCCGACATCGTGGCCGCTATCGGGAGTATTGACATTATTTTAGGCGAAGTTGACCGTTAAAACTCAAACTGGAAAAACAAGATATTTATTCTATCCTGTTCGACCTCATAATTTTGTTAAAGAAAATGGATAAATTAGAAACGAGAACTCAAGAACTTGAATTGAGCCAGGCCGGACGGGAACAGATTCTGGCCCTCAAGCGAGAATATCCTAGTAGCCGCTCGGCTATGCTTCCGGCCCTACATGTGGTTCAGGGCGAGTTCGGGTTTATTCCGGCTGGGCCGATGGTCGAGGTCGCCGAAATACTCGAAGTGCTACAGGGCGAGGTCGAGCAAGTCGTGACCTTTTATCGGATGTATAATCAATTGCCGGTTGGACGCTTTCACGTCAAGATTTGCGATAGCATTTCGTGTTACTTGCGCGGCTCGGATGAGCTACTTGAGCAAGCTCAGACTAAACTCGGCCTGTCCCTCAACCAAACTACTTCCGACGGACAGATTACCCTGGCTAAAATCGAGTGTCTGGCAGCTTGTGGGGCAGCCCCTTGCCTTCAAGTCAATGACGAGTATTTGTACAACGTCACCGGCGAACACCTGAACGAAATACTTGATAACCTTAAAACGGCTAAAGAAAATCCTTATTATGTGGAATAGTGGTCAGTGGTCAGAAAATGCAGGACTGAGTTGTTTACGGTTTACGATTGAAAACCGACGGCGGTATTTACTCAGCACTCAGCACTGTCTTACTGACCACTGACCACTGCCAGAGAGAACAATATGCAAGAACAAATCTATCCGCCGCCGCCTTATCTTGAAAAAGTGCCGTTTGAGTACCAGCTATTAAAGCACCGAGCTATTCCCGGTTTCGCCAGGCTGGAGGTTTATCGAGCCAACGGCGGCTACAAAGGTCTGGAGCGGGCGCTAAATATGTCACCCGATGAGGTAGTGACGGAAGTCAAGACCTCTGGGTTACGGGGGCGCGGGGGGGCGGGCTTCCCTGCCGGGATGAAATGGAGCTTTATCCCAAAAGTTCCCGGCCCGAAATACGTCTGCTGTAATACCGATGAGTCCGAACCCGGTACGTTCAAAGACCATGAAGTCGTCGAAAATAATCCGCACCAGCTTATCGAAGGGGTACTTATCACCTGCTATGCGATTGGGGCAGAACACGGCTTTATCTACGTCCGGGGCGAATTTGCGCGAGGTATTCGAGTTATCCGACGGGCCGTCGAGGAAGCCAAAGCCGCGGGGCTTATTGGCGAAAATATCATGGGCAAAGGTTTTAATTGCCAGATAACGATTCATCCGGGAGCAGGCGCTTATATTTGCGGCGAAGAGTCGGCCTTGCTGGAGTCGTTGGAAGGCAAGCGTGGCTTTCCGAGATTGCGCCCGCCCTTTCCGGCGGTGGCAGGTCTGTATGCCCGACCCACCGTGATTAACAACTGCGAAACCCTCTCGAATGTGCCACATATTATGCGGGAAGGGGCGGCCTGGTACAGCAGCTTTGGAACGGAAAAAACCAAAGGCTTTCGGGTCTACTGCCTGAGCGGACATGTCGAGCGCCCTGGCAACTACGAGTTACCCTGCGGCACAACCTTTCGGGAACTTATCTATGGCTTGGGCGGAGGAGTCTGGAAGGGCCGCAACCTGAAATGCTTTATACCGGGCGGTTCGTCCACCCCAATGCTTGCGCCCACCGATGAAGTGCTGGACACCCCGATGGATTTCGAGGGGATTGCGGCGCGAGGTTCGATGCAGGGTTCGGCGGGGGTAGTGATTCTGGATGACCAGACCTGTATCGTAGGAGCGGTGCTGCGTTTGGTAGAATTCTACAAAGAGGAGTCGTGCGGCAAATGTACCCCTTGCCGAGAAGGAACGCAATGGCTGGTACAGCTACTCCATCGCCTCGAACATGGCGAAGGACGACCCGGTGATTTGGAACTGATTCAGGATGTGGGCGGGAATATTGCGGGCAAAAGCTTCTGTCTACTGGGCGACTCCGCGCCTGTTCCTTATACTAGCGCCCTTAAACTTTTCCGGGAAGAGTTTGAGTATCACATTACTCACAAGACTTGCCTGGTCGGGCCAAAAGCCGGTAAAGCGTTAGTTGGGGCGCACTCGTAACTGTTCGCCATGACCCATCGTTATAACTACTGGGAAAGGTTTGAATGGAACCTTTAGAGTATCTAAATTTTCGGCCTACCTTGCCAGTCAAGGATTTAGACCGGGCGGTAACATTTTACCGCGATATTATCGGGCTAGAGGTTAGCCAGTTAGCCCCTGAATACGGTTTAGCAATAATGGCAAAACAGGGCGCAATGATAGCACTATTTATAAACGAAGCGCCAGTTTCCCAGATAGCCTATTTGTATGTCAAAGGGGTCGAAGTGCTTTATGCCACTTGCCAGGAAAAGCTGGTCGAAATCACTCAGGAAATTACGACCCATCCCTATGGTATTCGTGACTTTGTAGTAAAAGACCCCGATGGTCACATTATTGGTATCGGCGAGAATATCGCCCCCGCTTGAATACTCTAATCAGATTTTGGGGTTAGACCCAAAAAGGAGGCCGTTATGCAAAACCCGCCACCCGGTCAACCGCCCTACGGCGAAAGTCAACCACCCTATAATCCACCACCCGGTCAACCGCCCTACGGTCAGCAACAGCAACCTTACGGCGCTCCGCCGCCGGGCTATGGCCCGCCTCAGCAACCCTATGGCGCACCGCCGCCAGGCTATGGTGCGCCGCCACCGGGCTACTATGGTGCGCCGCCCAAAAAGAGAGGCGGTCTACCCTGGTGGGGCTGGCTTCTAATTATTCTGCCGATAGTCGGCGTGTTGAGTTGTATCGGTATTTTTGCGCTGGGGGTCGGGTTGGTGCTGGGGACAAAGGCCGATGCCGATAAATCGGTCAACGAATTTATGTCCGCCGCCGCCCGCCGCGATGTGGATGGCATGTTCGCGGTCTACAGTGGTGCGACTAAAGACGCATTCCGGCGTGATGTCGAGGCCAATCTGTTGAGCCGGGCCTATGTCGCCGACTATCAGAGTGCCGAATCCAGCCCGGCTATCTCGATTAACTCGGTCAATGGCAAAACCACAATGGAAGTAGCGGGCGCAATTACCTACAAAACCAGAGGGACGGGAGCTTTCACGGCCCAGCTTATTAAAGATGGCGATAAGTGGAAAATCACCCGGATAGACCTTACTCCACCAAGCTAGAAAAACAGGTCGGGGTTGAGGGATATATCTCTCAACTCCGACCCTCGCTCTAAATTCGTGGAAAACTTTGGCGAATACTATGCTATAATACTTAACATAACGGATTGGGCCAATTCAGATACTCGGATAACTCTAATCGCCGGTTTCCCAAAATCCTTTTGGGTTCATTTGTCAGAATATGCAGGTCACGTTTGAGCATGAACCGTCCAAGTAGAGATGAGGCTTCCCGTCGCCCTGAGCGAGACGGAGCGCCATCCCCATCATCCAATAACCAAAAGCCCACTTTTCGGCCCTATCAACCTATTCCTTCTGCTAAATCAGCCCCCAAATCATCGGGTAGACCACCGAGCGCCCCGCCCCCCCGTCCCGGTAAGCTGTTTACGCCCCCACCTGAAGCGCCCAGAGGTCGCCCCGTCCGTCCGCCGCGCCCTAGACGAAGTGGAAGCGGATTGAAGTTCGGTCTGTTGTATATCGGCTTGATTGGATTGGTAGTTGTAACCTGGTTGGGGCTATTTGCCGCTACCCGTGTTTTTGGGTTTTTAAACAGTATTAGCGTCGAGCGGCAAGATGCCAACGGCAATATTATCACTGGCAGCAATGTGACCGGGCGGGGGCGAGTGAATATTGCCTTGTTGGGGGTAGACCGCCGCCCGGATGAAGTGGACGGCAGTCGCAGTGATACCATCCTGATATTGAGCATTGACCAGGATAACAAGGCCGTCAATATGCTCTCGATTCCGCGTGACCTCTGGGTGAAAATCCCCGGCAAAGGCGACAACCGGATTAGCAGCGCCTACTTCTTCGGCGACCAGGAGAAAAAAGGAACTGGTGGCCCTCGGCTGGTCAAGCAGACTATTCAAGCCAATTTTGGCATCCAGATTGATTATTTTATCGAAGTGGATTTCAACGGCTTCCGCACGATTATAGATGCAATTGGCGGGATTACGATAGATGTTAAAAAACCTTTGATAGACAGCGAATATCCCACCGAGGACTACGGCATCAAACGGATTTTTATCCCCGCCGGGCTGCAACGACTGGATGGACAAACCGCTCTGGAATACGCCCGCAGTCGGCACAGCGACAGCGATTTCGGGCGCAATCAGCGTCAACAGGAAGTAATTCTGGCAATTCGGGAGCAGGGCCTCAATCTGGGCGTTTTGACCAATACCCAGTTGCAAGCCGCCCTGCAAGGCGCAATCAAGACTGACCTGAGTGCGGGCGACATTGTAGCCCTCGGTCAGCTTGCCCTGGGGATGAAGCGCGAAAATATCCGACAGTTTGCAATTGACTCAAATATCACTCGCCAGCAATTTATTAACGGGGCAGATGTATTAGTCCCCGACCAGGCGGCCTTTAATCAACTTATTCAGCAGTTTCTTTCAACTAATCCAACTAACCCGCCCCCCGGTTAATAAATTCCTCTTCAAAAGTGGATAAACTTGATATATAATATGGTACAGTATAATTAGTATTTTTCGATACTTTTGGCAATTTATTCCAGGTAAAATATGTCGCTAACTACCAACTCAACCCCACCCGCTATCGCCACCTCGTCGGCCCCGAATGGGGCGGTTTCGCTATCTGAGGCATCTTTAACCACAACCCCGGTTGCCTCCGACCCTAAACCAACCCCGGTGGTTAGCCCCCGCCAGATGAATCTGGTGTTTTACTTTATTGGCGGTGCGGCAGTTTTATTACTGGTCTTGCTTTTGCTGCTCAACCTCGATAAACTTTCATTCTGGTTTGAGGCTCGAACCGTAATCAGCCTGGCGGCGATGATGGCTGCCGCTTCGTTCTGCAATTATTTTCCATTTCAAGTGCCGCCCAATCTTTATATCAGCCTCTCCAATTTGCTTTATTTTACCGCCTTTATGGTTCTACCGGCCCTGCCCGCCGCCCTGATACCGGCAATCGCCTCTCTGTTTTTTGAACTAAATGTGGTAAAACGAGGTCTGGCCTATGCCGCCCGTACCTGTGGAATGTATATTTTTGCAACGGTTTGTTCCCGGTTGGTCTACGAGGCATTGGGGGGTGGGATTTTGCTGGGCGATGTAACTATTCAAATTCTTTTACCAGTCCTGGCGGGTTTTGTAGTTTTCCGGGCTATCAATGAGCTAATAGTCGGTTTGACCCAATATATGCAGGGTTACGGAGTCTGGGCAGTGCGCGAACACGTTGTAAACGTTACCACCATATATCTGCTTTGTCTGCCGATGGCTTTACTAATCGCTCAGGTTCATTTTAATATCGGGCCAGTGGCCTTTGTATTGAGCTGTGTAGGGGTTAGCTTGGTCGGTTACATCTTGAATCGGGCCACTAATGCCCGCGAAAAAGAAGCCGCCCAGGTAATAATTGTGCAAGAGCTAAACCAGAAATTGGCCTATCAAAATAGCCGCCAGCTTGACCTGGGAAATCGAATTAATTATACCCTGGATAGTTTCTTGACCCTGGTGCGCGAATATGCCGGAACCAGCCACGAGCAGGAAGCCGCCGTCGTCGAAATAACCTCGACCATCGAAGAACTGAGCCGCACCGCCAGCCAAATTGCGTTAGCGGCCGATAATGTGGCAGGGGCTGCCGAGCAAGCTATCGAAACCGCCGATACTGGACAACACGCCGTCAATGCTACAATTGACTCAATCAACGAGGTCAGCGCCAAAGTTCGGGAAATTTCGGAGAAAATCAGTGAGCTGGACAACAAGGCCGAGCGAATTAACGAGGTGGTCAACGTCATTAACTCGATTGCCGGAGAAATCCGGTTGTTGGCCTTGAACGCTACGATTGAAGCCAGTGGCGCTGGTCAATTCGGACGACGCTTTTCGATTGTCGCCAATGAGGTCAATTTGTTAGCTGACCGCAGTCGGGAAGCTTTATTGCAAATCAGGCAGATTATCAGTGAAATTCAAATGGCGACGGTTACTTCCCGCCGTGTAACTGAGGAAGGATTGCAGCGCATGACTCGCGGGGTTGAAATGGTTTCACGCTCGCAAAAGGCCAACCGCGAGATTATCGAGGTCGTCCAGAAAACGGCCCAGGCCGCCGCCGCGATTTCCCTGGCAACCCAGCAGCAGCGGGCCGCCAGCGAGCAAGTCGTAACCAGTATTCACGATGTAGCAGTGATGATAGGGCAGAACGCCGAAAAGGTTGCCAGCGTCTCGGATGCCTCCCACGACCTCAAGCGGATTGCCAGCGAACTCCGTAGCGAGGAATAATTCGGGAGACACTGGTCAGGAATTTACAATTTACCCCCAAAGTGGGCGAGGCCGCGATTTACGATTAAAAACCTCAGTCCTCCGTCCTGCTTTTCCTGACTCCCATCCCCCATTTACGCGGCGACTAGCTGGCGAGCTTCCTGAAAGAGTTCGGAGAGGTCAAGCAGGTCATTGGTTTCAAAAAGGTCAGTCAAGTCGAGCAAATTGGTACGGCTGACCTGGCTGGCTGGCTCCTGGTAAGTTTCCATCTGGCCTAGCAGTTCTCTAAGGGTCATCCGGCCTGGCTCAAATGCTTTTATCTCGAAAATGATAGACCCCAAAAGACGATAAGCCCCGGTTTTCCCAATAAGTTCTTGTTGGACACCTACCGCCTTGATAAGTAACGGGTTTTGAATAAGTCCCTCGGCGATGAGTGATTGAGCGAGTGTTTGTTGTGGAATTGAACTATACTTCATTTTGACCCGATGCCCCTTCGCAAATTCCCGTCTGTTCTATAACTCACGGTTTTTATATAAGTTGCCTTAGTTGACCGTAATAATCTTACGTTAAGACTATCTTAAAGGATTTATATTAAGAATACATTACTATACAGTTACAACTCAAACCCGTTATATGAATTTAGACATTAAAAAGGCCACTTCCCTATAACAGAGGAATGGCCTTTTTAATTATCTTATAACGCTATTAGCTCGAAAGGTTTACCACCGTCCGCGAGGTGGTGGGCCACCCCGGTCTCCGCCTCGGTCACGGTCCCCCCCGCGAGGCGGTGGGCCACCCCGGTCTCCGCCTCGGTCGCGGTCTCCGCCGCGGGGTCGGTCGCCTTCCTGTTTGACCGGCATCTGTCCGGTCAGGACGGCGCGGCGCGACAAGCTGATTTTGCCCATCTTGTCCACATCTGTAACCATCACATTGATTTCGTCGCCCAAATTCACGACATCCTCAACGTGCTGTACGTGGAAGTCCGCCAGTTCGCTGATATGTACCAGACCATCCTTACCGGGCATAATCTCGATGAATGCGCCATAAGGCATAATCCGCACTACCTTGCCCAGATAGATTGCGCCCAACTCGGCTTCTTTGGTCAGTCCTTCAATCCGCTTGATGGCGTTTCGGGCGCTCTCGCCGTCCACGCTGGCAACAAAGACGCTACCATCGTCCTCGACATCAATTTTCGCCCCGGTTTCCTCGATAATCGCCCGAATGTTTTTACCACCCGGCCCAATCAGCGCCCCAATCTTTTCAGGGTTAATCTGAATTCGCACAATTCGCGGCGCAAAAGGCGAAAGGTCGGCACGGGGAGTAGAAATCAACTCATTCATTTTGCTCAGAATGAACAGCCGCCCGGCCCGCGCCTGAGCAAAAGCCTTCTCCATAATCTCGAAGGTAATACCTTTGGTCTTGATGTCCATTTGCAGACCCGTAATGCCCTCGGACGTTCCCGCCACCTTGAAATCCATATCACCCAGCGAGTCTTCGATACCCTGGATGTCGGTCAAGACTTTCCAACCACCCTGGTCATCGGTGACAAGCCCCATGGCTACCCCGGCGACTGGCGCTTTAATCGGGACACCAGCATCCAGCAGTGAAATACTACTGCCGCAGACCGACCCCATCGAGCTAGAGCCATTGGAGGATAGCACTTCGCTCACGATGCGGATGGTATAGGGGAAATCCTTCTCATCAGGGATAACCGGCACGAGTGACCGCTCGGCTAACGCTCCGTGACCGATGTCGCGGCGGGACGGGCCACGCAACCGCTTGACTTCGCCGGTGCTAAAGGGCGGGAAGTTATAGTGGTGGATAAAGCGCTTGGACTCTTCCAAACCAATCCCGTCAATCGTCTGCTCCTCGCCGCTAGTTCCCAGAGTCGTAATGCTCAAAACCTGGGTTTGACCGCGAGTAAACAGCCCGCTACCGTGAGTACGCGGCAAAATCCCGGCCTCGACGGTAATCGCCCGGATTTCGTCCACCGCCCGACCATCAGGCCGAATTCCCTCGTTAGTAATCGCGTTGCGGACTTCGGTCTTCATCAGACTATCGAAAGCCTTTTCGGTCTCTTTAGTCTTGCTGGTAAGTTCGTCGCCTTCCAAGCCACCAGTGAAATTGGCGATAGTTTCTTTGCGAAGGCTCTCGGTAGCCTCGACCCGCGCCGACTTGTCGGCATTGCGGATTGCTCCTCGCAACCGCTCACCCAGCCATTCTTTGACGTTGCTTTTGAAGCTCTCGTCTACCACGGGCTTAGTATAAGTCGAGGGAGTGACTCCAAACTGCGCCATCAACTGCTTTTGAAGCTGAATAGTCGCCTGTAGTTCGCGGTGTCCAAACTTGACCGCTTCCAACAGAATATCTTCCGGCAATTCCCATGCTCCGGCTTCGACCATCAACACCGCCTCTTCGGTCCCGGCGACGGTCAATTCCAGCTTGGAATCAGCCATATCCTGGGCGCTGGGGTTGCAGACCAGTTCGCCATCAATGTAGCCTACCTTGACCGCTCCAAGTGGGCCGTCAAAGGGCAACCCGGAGAGCATCAGGGCGGCGCTTGAGCCAATCATCGAGAGGGTTTCCGGCTCGTTGGCCTGGTCGGTACTCATAACTACCACCTGCACCAACACTTCGTTCATATAGCCTTTGGGGAAAAGCGGGCGAATAGGCCGGTCAGTCAGGCGGGCGGTCAAAATCGCATTCTCGCTGGGACGGGCCTCGCGCTTGATAAAGCCACCCGGTATCTTCCCGGCAGCGTACATTTTCTCTTCATATTCAATGGTAAGCGGGAAGAAGTCCTGACCTTCCCGAACTTCGCTGGACGATACGACAGTAGCTAACACCATTGTATCCCCGTATCTGACCATTACCGCGCCGCCCGCTTGTTCGGCGAGCCGACCTGATTCCATGCTAAGGGTACGACCACCGACGGTCGTCTCAACCTTCACAATTTTTCTGTCTGTCATCTTGTTATTTCCAATCTTAAAATCTTTGCAGGTGAAATTTGCCCCTGGAGCGGGGAGAGTGGTTCGCATTTCTTGGTCAAATGGAACTGATACATACCGGAAAGCCTTCGCCTACTTTGGCGCAAGGCGATTTCGGGGCGCTTTACCCCTGCTAAATTCAATACTAATTCACAAACCTTACTTACAAGGGGGGTTAGGAACTGGAGACCGGTTTCTAGCAAAACCGCCTACCGTAATCTGGCGGCTAGAATCCAAACTCCAATGCCTAACGCCCCCGACCTTCGGAGCTACCACTTTGGTAGCATAAGGAATTGAACCTTATCAATTCCATTTGTTATCTTAACCTAAATGGCGGCAAATGTAAAGGTTTCGAGCGCGGAGCAAATCTGAAAAGGCTTGAGCAATTTTGGCGATTGTGATACTCTGTTTATGACATAAAGCGGGTCGAGGGCGGCCTCGTCGGGAGATTTCAGCACTAATGCGACACTTTTTTCGTTCTATTTTCGCTACCTTCGACAACATTTTTGGGGATAATAGCTGGCGCACTCGCGGGCTGATTCTGGTGGGCTGCCTAATCGGTGGGATGCTACTGGCCTTCGGGCTGAACTGGCTACTGCCGCCGCCTTCTTCTAACCCACCAGGGGCGCTCACTGGCCCACCTTCACCCGGTAGTAATCGCCCGCTGCCTAGCAATCCCGCTAATCCGCCGGTTTCGGCTACAGGCCAACCGATTTCCGCGCCGACTCAGTTTAGTGGTTATTCTCCGCCGCCGCCCTTGCCCACTCCCATTCCGCCCACCCCACTTCCCGTCGTAAAACCCGACCCCCGACACGGAATTCACGCTCCCATCGGGGCGCAGTGGACTGACCCCCAGCGTCAAGCCTTTTCTTCATTCAAGAATAAAGTCGGGCAACCCGGCCCACCGGGAACGGTGTTGGCTCTTAGCAGCGACCTCAAAGCCCGCAATAATGTCAAAGCGACCCGAATGGAGCAGGATTTGAACGAATATGCCCGGCAGGGTTCGGAGATTTATGTCAGGATGTATCCCCAGCGTTTTCCCGGTGGGTTCAGCGAAGCGGTGGAGACTTCGGGTGGGGTCAATACGATAAGCGGCAGTCCGGCAGATGCCGCCGAGGATATTTTCAAGCTACTCGACCATCAGCAACGCTCTTTTGGATGGCACTTTACCCGGATTATTCCCGGTAACGAGCCTGACCTGGAATGGCCCAATCAGCTCTATGCCCAGAACCTGTTACCCTGGGTCGGGATTGGCGACCCGATTAAGTATAGCGTCATAAACCGCTTCTATATCGAGCTATATCAGGCCTGGCAACGGCGGGTGCAGCAGCCTGATGCCGCCGCCTTGCACGATGTAATGTTATATTTTCCGGCTCTGGCTCAGGATGCCACGCCCGATTCGGTTAATTTCTATGCCAGCTTTAATTTTTATCAGGGAAGCGGCCCCGACCAACGTCCGGTGGGCAATCGCTATGACCGCTTGCGCGAGGCGGTAGAGCTATACCGACGGTTTAGCTGGCACAATTACTTTCAGCCGGGTCGAGCCTGTCAGGATGTGACGGCGGACGCGCTCCCGGATTGGCTCAAGCGGGGATTAGAAGATGAGGGCTGGCCTTCGGTCATCAGCGAAGCAGGCTGGTCGCCCGGTAAGTTTGCGCTTCCCACCCAAAGCGACAGCCGAGCCTTTTTGGTGCGGTTCTGGCAAGCTTTGGGAGTCAAGTGGGAAAGGAAGCTATATCAGGACGAGCGCCTCCACTATCGCACTGCCGACGAGGTGATAGACGGCGCACGCTTTGAAGATGATTTACAGCTATTTATTGGGGGATGCTATCAGGGTGGCTTAAAGTTGTCCCAGCCACCCGGCATTGCAGTCTGGTTGGCGGGTTCAGAAGGTAATTTCATCGAGGCTATTGGGGTCGAACCCGGCCCAAATGGGACTATCCGGCGCTGGTTGCGGGCCTATGCCGCGATGGGGCTTTAGTAACAAATTTTCCGCTCAACCGATTATAGCATAAGCCGGATATCCATTGGCTAATTTACCTCGCGTAAGCTTCTTCGTAATGCTGATAAGGTATTCTGATAGGGTAAGTAAGATTGGTCACATACTTTTTATCCCTGGTTTGTTAAAGTTAGGGGGTTAGAAAGTAAATGTTGCTCAATCAGCAACTTTGAGCAGCTTATCGGCTCGTAGATTTACCGCAAGTTAATTGCATATTGGACTAAAAATTGGACTGAAACAGGAGGCTGAGATTATGCGTCTAAAAATGCGCTCGACCCTGACCCTGGTTTGTGTCATGATGCTGGCTTCGTTGCTGGCAGCCTGTGGCGACCCAACCGCCACTACCGTTCCTGCAACGACGGCAGCCCCCACGACGGCAGCCGCGACCACTGCTGCGACCACTGCCGCCGCAATAACTACTGCCGCCACAACCGTAGCGGCGACGACGGCTGCGACAACTGTAGCGGCGACCACTGTTGCCACTACCGCTGCTGCCGCCAGCGGTACTTTCCCGGCGATTAGTGGGGTAAAGGAAGTGGTGATGGACGCGGCAATTCAAGCTGAAATCGCCAAGCAGTTTCCGGCCTCTCTCAAAAACGCTAATATCAAGTATTACACCTCAGATAACGACTATGATAAAGCCGCCAGCGATGTAGATGCAGCTTTGACCGGGGCAGGCTACAAATTTGCGATTCCTGGACAGAGCAAACCCGCCAAGCAGGGTGAACAATATGTCGGGCTGTATACCAAGACCGGGGCGGAAGACTTGCTAATTGGTACGCTGCCAGTTCCCGCCAACCTCGACCAAGTCGGTGGTAGCTCAACCCTACCCGGTCTGAGCGGCGATGCTCTCAAGAAATTCGCCGACCAGATGAAAGGTAAAAAGAGTCTGGTTTTTGTGCTTTCGGCCCCGAACCTGCTGCAAACCCTGTTTGAGTTAGGGCAGAGCAATGGCAATCCGACTACTAGCGCGGCTCAAACTACGGCGGCGGTCACGACTGCCGCAACTGCCGCGACCGGCGCTACTACCGGAACAGATAGCCAGTTGGTCGGGCAGTTGATTGCGGCGGGCGACCTGGATATACGTATAAAGAAGGTCGAGCGGTTCACCGAGCTGAAAGGCACGACCAAGACTGCCACCCCCAAAGGAGTCTTTCTGGCAATCACCTACGAGTTTGCCAATTTGGGCAAAAAACCGACGGGCTTTTCTTTTCTGACCTTAAAGGATGGCCTGAACCGCGAGTTCCAGACTACTACCGATTTTGATGCGATTTCAGCTTTGACTGGTTCTTACGGCTACAAATCTAATTTCGCGGTGAATCCTGGTTTTCTGGGTAGTGAATTCAAAGTATATGATGTGCCAAAAGATGCCACCGGCTTTAAGCTGGAAGCTGACAAAACTTTTGGTAAAACTGACCGCAAACCCTCGGCGGATAGTTTTAGCAGCAGCGGCGGTAAGGGGGCAGATAGCGGGGCTGGGCAGGAGTTGGTCGGCAAAACTTTGACTAATGCCAAAGAAATGTATGATGTCAAAGTGACCAAAGTCGAGCGGCTGACCGAAATTGTTGGCAATAGCAAAAGCGTCAAAACTACCGGAGTTTACCTTATCGTAGTTTTTGAAGCCACCAACAATGGCGCAAAGCCGCTCAACTTTGTCAGCATGGACCTCAAGGATAATACCGGACGGGTCTTTTCAGGGGGGACCGATTTTGATGTAGCGATTGCCCTTTCCGGCAAATACAAATCGTTGAGTGGGGTCAATCCGGGGCAAAGCGGCTCAGGCTATCGAGCCTATGAAGTTACCAAAGACGCTGCCGGGATGGAGTTGACGGCTAACGCTTGACCGCTGTTTGAAAGAAGTTCCAACTCTATTAGATAATCAGAGCGGGGGATTTTCAAATCAGATTTGAAAATCCCCCGCTCTGATTATTTTTAGCTCTTTTCATTACCCGAATTCGGTATTATAATTGACCCATATTCCACCCGTGACAATGCTTGGCATATGAGTTTAACAAGGTGTTTGGATGAGTATAAATCTGGACAGTGAAACCGGGATAAAAATAAAATTCTGGCTGGAAACCAAGCGCCCGGTAGCGATTGATTTGATTGTGGAGCGGGCCAGAGCCGAGTTATCCGATTACCGCAAACGCGACCCGGCAGAGCTAAAAGCGGCGGTGGCGCGTTCCTATGATAACTGGTGCGAGAGTGTGCTAAAAAATGACCCCAAAATAGCCGTCCCCAATTCGGAGTTGGCTATCAAAGAAGCTATTGCCCAGGGGCGCAACCTGGAACAGTTAGCCCGTACTCCCTGGTTAATTTGCGAAACGGCCCTTGAATTGCTCAGGGAAGCCGGCAACGCTATTCCGCCCCAGGGTTATACCGATTTTGAAAATCAGGCCCATCTCATCACCTCTCGAATGATTACCAATGGGCATCTGAAAGCCGTCAGCAATTTGACCGAGCAGGTTATCAAAAACTTTAAAGTATGAAGTAGCTATGATTAGAGCGGGCAGTATCCTGAATGGGCGGTATCGCCTTGACCGATTGGTGGCCCAGGGCGGCTTTGCTCAGGTTTTTCTTGCCCGTGATTTGCTTTTAGAGCGGCAAGTTGCGATTAAAGTCCTCAGCCCCGAATTGACCGCCGACCCCAATTTTTTGATGCGCTTCGAGCGCGAGGCCAAAGCAGTCGCGGCCCTCAACCATCCCAATATTCTGAGCATCCACGATTACGGACAGGCCGACGGAACGGCTTTCCTGGTGATGCCCTATATTCAGGGTGGGACGCTCTTTGACCTTCTCCAGTCCAATAGCCCGCCCATGAGCTTGACCCAAATCGGGCGTTATTTGGAGCAAGCTACCGCCGCCCTGGACTATGCTCACCGCCGAGGAATTGTACACCGCGACATCAAGCCTCAGAATATGCTGCTTCTGGCAGAGGATGACCGATTGTTGCTGGCGGATTTTGGGATTGCCAAAGTGTTGACCAGCGAGAATGCCAATCTCAAGACTGGCACACTTGGCACGCCCCAATATATGTCACCGGAGCAATTGCAGGGTCAGGTCGTCACCGCCACCGATATTTATGCTCTGGGCTGTGTCCTTTTCCGAATGTTGACCGGACAACTACCCTATACCGGCCCGACTCCTCGGATTGTCACCGGACACATGAGCGAACCAGTCCCATCCGTCACCGAGCGCAGCCAGGGGCGGGTGCCAAAGACCTTGCAGCCAGTCCTGGAACGAGCTTTAGCCAAAAAGCCGCAAGACCGTTACCCCACTGCCGGAGAACTTTATCAAGCCTACCAGAGCGCAATCAAGGCCAACCAGCAAGCCGAAGCTCCGACCATGTTCGTGAGCGTGCCTCGCCCTACCCCAACTCTTAATCAGTCGCCATCCCCAACTTCTAGCTATGGTTACTCCGCGCCGCAATTTCCGACCCCAACCAGCCCGAATTTGCCCGGCCCGAAGAAATCAAGCGGCTTGCTCTGGGGTATCGCGGCAGTTGCAATTCTCATGGTTGCCGCGATTATAGCTTTGCTGGTAGTGCTGGTAGGCGGCAACAAGACCCCGGAAGCCGTTATAACTTCTACTCCCGGTGGCTTCCCGACCACCGCTCCGATTTCCAGTACCCTGACGGTCAGCCCCAAGACTACTGGTGGTAATTCTACCTCCGCCCCGGTTGTCAGTACCTTTGGTACGGTCTACGATGCGGGCGGCCTGAAATTTATAGACCCACGCCCCAATTTGAAAAAGGCCGACCCCGGCAAGCGGGGTGGGACGCTCAATCAGGCCAGCTTTAGCGAAGCTCGTAGCCTCAACTATTATCTGACTTCTGACCGGGTTTCGGGGGAATGGGCCAGCTACTTGTGGGGTGCGGCCCGGATGGTAGATGTAGATTTGGCAAGCGGCGTGACCACCATCAATTTCAATGTGGTATCGGCCCTCAAAGTCAGCGATGACCGACTGACCTACACTTATAGCATCCGGGATGGTTTGAAATGGAGTGATGGGCAACCGATTACCGGCGAGGATTATGTCTGGACGCTCAAGACGGCGCTTGACCCGGCTAACAAATGGATATATCGGGCCGATTACGATGAGCTGTTGGACAGTTTTTATGCCCCCGACCCCAAAACAGTAGTTTTCAAGATGAAGCGCCCCGAAATTTACGCCATCCAGAAAACCGATATTATTCCCCTCCCCAAACATATCTGGGAAGGTAAAGAATGGGGCGACCCCTCCCGCAATCCCGAAATTGACAGCCCGACGGTAGTAAGTGGCCCGTGGAAGCTCAAAGAATGGAAACGGGGCGAGACGATAACGTTTGTCCGCAACGATGCCTCGACCATTGTGCCACCACCGTTGCTCGATAGTATGACGATTACCATCTTTTCAAATAGTAGTACCCAACTGGACAAATTGCGCAAAGGTGACTTGGATTATGTCGAGCTGGCCTCAACCGACTACGATGAGGTCAGGAAGCTATCAAATGTAAAAGTGATTGATTTTTACCCGGCCCAGGCCCGCTGGACTTATGTCGGTTTGAATTTTCGGCGGGCTTATCTGCAAGATATTGCACTACGCCAGGCGATTGCCTATGCTACCCCGGTCAAAGAGCTGATTGACAAGTCATTAGCCGGGTTGGGGCAACCGATTTATTCCTCAGTTCCTCAATCTTTTGCCGGAATTTATGACCCGACCACCCCGCGCTATGATTTCAATCTGGACAAAGCTAAAAAAGTCCTGAGCGATGCCGGATACAAAGTGGAGGCGGGCAAGCTCAAGGATAAAACTGGACAGGAATTACCAGAACTCAAGATTTTGACCGATGGGAGTCTCGGTTTCGAGGCGATTGCGGACCGCCTTAGCGTCAATCTCAAGGAATTGGGTATCACTCTCACGAAGGAGCGATTGAGTTTTCAGAATTTGCTGGACCGGGCGCGAGCTGAACCCTACGACTACGATATGTTTACCCTGGGCTGGAGTTCCAATACTACCCCGGAAACTTTTAATCAGGTCTGGAAATCGCTAAATTATGGGGATTGGAATACCCCGGTAGCAAAAGAGGTGATTGCCCTTTACGAAAAGGTCAACCAGGAGTTTGATGCCAGCAAGCGCAAAGACCTCCTGAACCAGATTCAGCAAAAAACCGCCCAGGATTTACCCTATATTTTTGTCTATGAATTCAAAGATGTATTCGCCGTCAGCGACAAATTTAATATCTCGCCGGTGACGGCCTTTGGGGTTAGCTATAACCACTTTGCCGATTGGAGCTTGAAATAGGCTCAGTCTTTGGGTTTGAACAAAAAGCCCAGGGCCAAACTCGCCGCAACGATTGCCCCGCCAATCGCCATATTTGCGGGAGTTTTTGGGCCAACGGGCCGGGTTACGATGGCAGCTTGCAGCAGCGCCGGTTCTTTCTCCTTTTGTTTTGAGCTTCCTGCCTTTTCATCTTCTTCGCTTTCGGGATTAGCGGAATTATCAGACTCCTCGCCGGGCCGCTCTTTGTACTCCGGGATAGGTGGGCCGGGCTTCCAGCCATCCAGCACTGCTACAACCTCCGCTCCAAATAACATAATAGTAGATGTTATCCATAGGAAGAGCAAAAAGATTAATATCCCGCCTAGCGCCCCATAAGTCTTGGCATAGGAATCCGCCCCGCCCAACCCGGTGATATAAAAGCTGAAAGCATTTTTTAATACCTCAAATAAAATCGCCGCCACCAATGCGCCGATTAATACCGGCCTCCAGCGAATGCCCTTGCGGTCTGGCCCAAGTTTATAAAGTAGTACAAACACCCCGAAGATTAGCAAAATCGAGATAAGATACAGAACTAGAGGTAGAAGAAAGCTGACCTTGCTGGGCGAAATCCCAAAAATTTCGTCTTTTACATTGAAGATAATCTGGCTTATGACGGTTGCCGCAAACGAAGCCAGAATAATAAATGTAACCATAAACATCAGGGCAAACCGCAATAGAACCAGCACAAAGAAATTGCGGTTATCTTTTCTGACCCCAAAGGCCACGTTAATCCCCTGAACCAGTTGGTCAAAAATACCGCTACCCGACCAAAGTAATAATAGTGCTGATAATGACAGCAAGCCGGGCGCAGCTCCTACCAGGTCATCAATTATCTTGCCCAGGTCTATTCCCAACTGCGGAACGGACTCCTGGACACTCTTTATAAAGGTTTCGCGGCCTTGCCCTTTCTGTAAAAAGAAGGAAGCTACTACCAGCACCCCTAATATCAAAGGGACTATCGCCTGAATAATAAAATAGGTAATGGCTGCCGCCAGGTTCATGCATTTGTCATCCAGAAATTCTTTGACAATCGCGATAGTGGTTTGAACGAAGCCTTTGGGCCGCTTGACCGTGACCATTTTGCAGTCCTTTCCTTTTTTCTTTTATTTTCTTTGAAGCATTAATTCACTTTAGGGTTTGTCTTTCTTTCCACAATATTCTAATCGGAGAATGACCAAAGTCAAGCCGCAATGTCGCGGCGCTCGAACAGGTAGCTCGCTACTCCAAGACCTAGTAGCCCCGTTCCCGATAGCAAGGCCAGCGAAGCCCAGGGCAAAGCACCACCACTTGCCACTATCGCCTGCGGGTCATAATAGCGAAAGGGACTTAATATCCCGACTATCCCGATTATCGGCAGACCCGTCAGAAAATCAGCGACAAAAGCCATTAGCGCAAAACCCGTCGCCCAACCCGCGACCCTTGCCGCTGAATTACTCAGGGCCGACAGCACCAGGGCTACCCCGCCCAAAGCCAGAAAGAGGGCCAGAGCGTTCAGGCCGATAACCACAAAAGGCCAAAAGGCTACCGGTTGGCGCAAGTCAGTTAGGAGAAGCCCGAAACCTGTTCCCAATCCTGCTCCGGCTACGACCAAGCTCAGGCTGAGAGCGGCTTCGAGAGCTTTAGCGAAAAGTAAGGTTCGGCGTTTTAAAGGGCGTGCGAGCAAAAAGAGCAAAGTCCCCCGCTCAATATCTCCGGCAATTGCATCACTGGCCCGTGCTACTATAAAAGCTGAACCCAACCCTAGGAACACCGGGTGAAAGTACCCAAATGCCAGATAAGTCAGTGGCCCAAATCCTATTTGCAAGTTTGGTGCCAGCTTTAGCAAACGCTGCATATCTGGGCCAAGTGCCTCAAAAACGGCCTGGACATTGCGAGTTCCGCCAATCGCGGGATAAGTAACCACGGTAATAAACTCGAAAAGCCCCATTCCGCCCGCAAAAGCCAGTAACGAAATGCGGCCTCGTGCCAGAGTTTTTTTGAAGATAGTGAGTAGCATTGCTTTAATAGTGGTCAGTGATCAGTGATCAGTGGTCAGTAGGCTAGTTTGAGTTAAAATGCGCACCCCTAACCTTTTTTTTCCGCCCTCCGTCTTCCGTCCGGCACTTTTCTGACCTCTGACCGCTGACCACTGCTCACTCCGCTTTACATTTCTTTAAATCGCCGTTCTTCCGCTTCAAGGGCGGCTTTGAGCGAGACTGGGTCGGGTTCGGCGGGAACAATTTCGGGATGGGACGCGGCAACCGTCGGGTCAAAGTCCATTGGGGCGCGGGCGCGGGCAGTTTCGGCAATCAGGTCATCGCGCTGATGAACTACTGCCAGCACCGGGCGATTGCCACGATAGAGAATATAGCCTATCAGACCGAGCGGCCCGGTCAGCAGACCAATAAAAATCCAGACCCAACCGACAATTCCGCGCTTATCGGCATCCACTCGCATCCACATCGCCAGCCCCAACCAGAAGCCAATCAGCGCCAAAAAGCCGATTACTACTCCAAAATTTATTAGAACCCGCTCCCAATCCATGTCGTTAGCCTGCTTTCGGCGGTTTTGATTTTCGCGCTTCTTTTCTTTACCCAACTTCCAAGAACTTCCGCCAGGATTATAACATTAACATTATCCCCGCATATGTCCACCGCTAGATAGTAGGATACATATTTTAACGAAAATATTGTAAGCCGGTTGTAAGGGTAGCTGTAATGTCCAGACTGTATTATAGAAAATAACTAGAGGGTTTTATGTTAAATTGAATTATTTTAAGATTGTGGAGTATCACCCTATGCTAACCCAAAATTATCTGGAATTTAATCCCAACTATCATTATCTAATAGTGCCAGTGGAAGCTAAAGCCAGCATTCTTGAGCTTGAATTGGCCCAACGCAGCTTACGTAACCATATTTTTGGGAGCTTTGAAAGTGCTGAACTGGCCGAATTAGTGGCTGGAACAATGATTTCCATGCTGAGGGTCAGCCTGATGGCTGGAAGTCTGGAGCAGTTCAAACGTCAGGTGGATTGGGAAATTCACATGGCCTTACTCCAATTCGGAACGGTCAAGCTTGAAAAAGACCTTGAGATGGTGGTATTACTCGAAACCATCCTGAATGAACACTTAGGCCCGGATTCACGGGAGGAAATCCGCGATACAATCCAACAGATTAGAACCATGTATGAGAATTGCTGGCAGGAAGCCCAGCTACATTGGCAGCCTGAACTTCACAAAAATTAGAGAATAAAACTATTACTCACCCAGCTATGAGGGGAATATATTATGACTGTTACCACCGAGCTTTCTAGGATTACACCTATTTTTCAGAGCTACCTGGAGGCTTTGAATAATAGTGATTTTGTCAAAGCCAGCGAAACGATTCAAGATGCGCTCTGGCACGGCCTGAGTCATTCCCAGATTTACGACCAGGTTTTTGCACCCGCCCTGCGCGAAGTAGGTCGCCGCTGGGAAACTGGAGAGATGACCATCGCCCAGGAACATCTCTCGACTGGTATTACCGAATATTGTCGAACAGTATTGCTGAGTGTCCCAGCCTATCATCCCAGCCAAACCACCGGACGAGTGTTACTGAGCAACGTCAGCGGCAATCATCATACTTTGGGCATCAATTTGCTGAGTGATGTTTTCAGACTTAGCGGCTGGCAGGTTTTCCCACTGATTACCCAGACCCCGGAAGAGCAGGTGGCGAAAGCCGCCCATCATTACAATGTAGATTTAGTGTGCCTTTCAATAGCACTACCAGCCCAGTTTCCGAAGGCTGCCACAACTATTCGGGCCTTGCGCCAGAGCAAATGGAACGGCCTGATTGAGGTCGGTGGCCCGGCCTTCTGTGATAACGAGGATGCCATAAAGCTGACCGGGGGCGATTTTCTGGGGTTGGATGCTGGTTCGACCGTAGAAATGGCCGCGCGGCTACTGGCAGCCCGCCAGCATAGTACTGGGGCGCTGGGCTAGTCGCCTTTCAACATGATAACCGACACGAACTGTCCGTAATTATGGCGCTGGTCGGTGGGAGTCGCCCGATAGGAAAAAAAGTCCCGATTGTGACACCGAGTACATAGTCCGCTTTGCTCGATATTGGCGGCGGACAATCCGGCCTCGCGTAGAGTAAGATAAGCGGCCTGCCAGAGGTCAAAATGGTGCGACCCATCCGACTGGCGGGGTAGCAATTCCTGGGCTATCGGGCCAAAAGCCTGGGTCGCTTCAGTCAAGACCGGCTCGCCAACCTGATAGCAACACGGCCCGATACTCGGCCCAACCCCCGCTATAATGTCCGCCAGACGCGAACCATAGTACTCCTGCATCAGCCGTACCGCTTCACGCCCTATTTTGGCGACAGTTCCGCGCCAACCACTATGCAACGCCCCCACCACCTTTTGCACCGGGTCAAAGAGCAAAATGGGGGTACAGTCGGCGTGGATCGTCATAAGCGGAATGCCGGGGCGGTTAGTCAGCATGCCATCAGCGTCGGGAATAGGCTTTTCCCAGTTCATTTCCGCGCCATAAGCTTCGTCCCCAATGATGGCGACGTTAGCGGTATGCTTCTGAAATAATCCCACTAAATTGGGCTGTACCGCCCGATAGTCTAGCTCTAGCGCCGCCAGTAGCTCGGTTCGTCGCCCATAAATATCCTCGCGGCGATTATAGCGCGACCAGCCAGCCAACCGATAATCGTCCGGCGCGGCTGGCTGAACTTCGGGCAACAAAGGACGGCCCGGCCCAAACCGGGTACTGACCGCGTGGGCCAGTCCCGGCTGTTTATCCATATTCCCGAACTGGAACAACGGAAGTTCTAAAGGGTTTTTTTTATTTATTGGCACTATTCCGCATCCGGCGCAATTCTTCTTGAATCATATCCTCACGGCGGCGGTCATCGCTGCCAAAGACCCTCCACCACTCTGAAAATAGGCCGATACCCCAGAAAACGGTAATCCAGATCGGCCAGATGCGCCCCATGAGCGAACCGGAATGCACCGTTGCCAGGGCGATAAACCACAAGAAACCATTTATCATCAAATATATCGTCAGGTGCTTGTAAAACCGTAGTCGGGCCTCAACCCGGCGGGCGGCCTGACGATAGGCGGCGGCTTGCGGGTCTTCCGGGACGGGCGGAACCATCGTTTCAGGCCCAACCATGTAGTTATAGTCAGAGTGATGGTGACGATAGTCATTGCGAGCCTGATAGCGCCGCATTCGTCGCCGTACCTTTTTTGAGAGCTTGTAAGGCAAGCCGTAAGGATAACCATAGCCACCCGGATTAGGGGGATAGCCCTCGGTGGGGTCGCCCGGTTGGTAATTGCCCCAAGCCCCGTAACCAGGCTGCGGCGGACTGTAATTAGGCGCAGGCCAGTCGTTAGGGCGCTGCTCGCCACCCGTAGCGGCACTGCCCGACATCGCCGGGGGTTGGTAGCGCGGTTGAGGACGAGGGCCAGTCGGTAAATTTTCCTCTGACATATAAATATATCCTTCCCTTCGGGGTTTGTTTGCTGCGCCGGGCCAGGGTCAGGCGACAAGAAATTGCTTCCCACAAGTATTATAACTGATTGTCCAGAATAGGACACCCCCGAAAAGCGATTTGTTTCAAGATTTTTATAACAAATTTGACCGAATTACAGCCCCAAACATGGCGAAACCGGGCGGTTTGTAGTATCATATCGGCGGATTCATTAAGAAGCCAGGTTAAGAAGCCAGGTTGCTTTTGACCTATAATAAAAAATTGCGATATAAAAGATTGAACATGGTTGAGCGCAAGATTTGCCCAAGTATTTTCTCAGCACTTAGCACTCAGCCCTAAAAAAGAGGTTTTAGCAGTGGCGACAGTAGTAGTAGCCATGAGCGGGGGAGTTGATAGCTCGCTCACGGCGGCCCTTATCAAAGAGCAGGGCCACGAGGTTATCGGGATAAATATGCGTTTGCACGGCAGTGGCGCAGACGAAGACGAGCAGCAATATTCGCTCTCCAAAAGCTGTTGCTCGATTGTCGAGATGGAAGATGCCCGCAAAGTCTGCCAGCAGCTTGGCGTGCCTTTTTATGCCATGAATTACGAAAAGGAATTTCAGGCGGCGGTAATTGATTACTTTGTAGACGAATATCAGCGCGGACGCACTCCCAATCCGTGCGTGGCCTGCAATGCCTATATGAAATTCCGCTTTTTGCTAAATAAAGCGATGGCTTTGGGCGCGGACTATCTGGCGACGGGGCATTATTGCCGCAACGAGTTCGACCCAACCACCGGACGTTATCATCTGCGTCGGGCCTTAGACCACTCCAAAGACCAGAGCTATGTTTTGTATATGCTGAACCAGAAGCAACTGGGGCGGGTGATGTTCCCGCTAGGCGGTTACACCAAAGCCGAAACCCGGCAGATGGCAGCAGAGCGCGGGCTGGTGACGGCGGCTAAACCCGAAAGCCAGGATATTTGTTTTGTGGCGGGTGGGGATTACCGCGATTTTATTACCCGCCAGGTCGGTTCGGATATTTCGCAACCCGGCCCGATTATCACCCGCAAGGGCGAGGTGGTGGGACAGCATAGCGGGCTGTCGGCCTATACCGTCGGACAGCGCAAAGGGTTGGGTGCGATTGCCAGTCGCCCGGCCTATGTCCTGAAACTGGAAACCCAGAGTAATACCCTGGTAGTGGGAGACGATGCTGATTTGCGGGCGACTGAGATTCTGGCGGAAGGGGTCAACTGGGTGGACAGCGTTTGGCCTACCGCCCCGCTCCGGGCCGACATCAAGATTCGCTACAAGTCGCAGGAAATTATCGGCACAGTTGAGCCGCTTGACCCCAAAGCCCGAACTGCCCGCATCACCCTCGACTACCCGCAACGGGCCATCACCCCCGGTCAGGCGGTAGTCTTTTATCACGGCGACGAAGTTTTAGGCGGCGGCACAATTTCTTGAAACAAAATTATGATAGGTAGGGGCGACCCTGAGTGGTCGCCCTCGAAGACCCGGCAATATCTTCAAGGGCAGCCCCTACCGAAATGGTTCTCAGCACTCAGCACCCAGGACTTAAAAAAATGACAACCTTTATCTTATTTCTCTGGCTGGCTGGAATGTGCGGCCTGGCCTTTCACTTCTTTTACGGACAGAGTTTGAGCAGCATCCCCTTTTTTTTGCTGGCGGCAGTCGGGGGGGCCATCGTGGGTTATACCGCCTCGGTGCTTTTAGGTTTGAACTTTTTGAGCGTTGGGGGCTTGCCAGTGCTGGGGACGGCGCTAGGGGCAATTCTGTTTTTGAGTCTGGTGCAAAGGATTCAGGTGAAAGATGAGCAACGATAGCTTTATCCAGCAGCTCTATATGGTAGATAGCCACCAGGATATTGCCTGGAATGTTTCGCTAGGCCGCGATTTCCTCGAACCGGCGGCTTCATGGCGGGCGCGGGTCAATGATGGCGAGAAATTCGGGGAGCGCACCGTAACCCTGCCGGATTTGCTGAATAGCCCGGTGCGATTGGTGGTCGGCACGATTTTTGTGCTACCGGCCCGGTGTGCCAGTATGTGGGAAGCGGTCAGCTATGCCAATACCGAAGAAGCTTACGAGCAGGGCATGGCTCAATTAGGCTTTTACACCAATCTGGCCCAAACCGATAAGCGGGTAAATCTGATTGGCAACCGGGCCGAACTGGATGCTCATCTAGCCGAAGTCGAGGCCGGAGCGAACAAGCTGGGCCTGATTATGTCAATGGAAGGCGCAGACCCGATTCGCCAGCCCGCCGAGTTGCAGGAATGGGTGGCAAAGGGTCTGCGGTTGGTCGGCCCATCCTGGCGCTCGACCCAGTATGGCGGCGGCACTAACGAACCCGGCCCGCTCACCCCTTTGGGCCACGAATTGCTCGCCGAAATGCAGCGCCTGGGGGTAATTCTGGATGTCAGCCACATGGCCGAGGAAACCTTTTATAACGCCCTGGACGCTTATCGCGGGACGGTGATTGCCAGCCATTCCAATTGTCGCCATTTTGTAAATACTGACCGCCAGTTGAGCGATGATATGCTGCGCCGGGTAATAGAGCGACAAGGAGTGGTCGGGGTAGTCCTTTTTGACCGCTTTTTGGTGTCGCCCGAAGTAACCCGCAAACCCCAGCTTGAGGATGTCATCCGTCATATTAGCCGGATCTGTGACCTGGCAGGCCACACCAATGCCGTCGCCATCGGCACGGACTGGGACGGCGGGTTTGGGGCGGAGTCGATTCCCGCGCCGCTCAAAGGCCTCGCCGATTTGCCTCTCCTCGCCGAAGCCCTGCTGCAACATGGCTTCAGTGAGGACGATGTGCGGAAAATATTTCACGGCAACTGGTTGCGCGTCCTGCGGCAGGGCCTCGCCGGATTTTAATCACACTAAAGTTATGTCAACCCTCGAAACGGTCTACCGCGAGCTGGAAGCCATTTTCCGGGCGGCCCTGACCGACCCTTATCCAAATGGCCTGGGCCGCGTCCACCGCCTGCTAGACCGGCTTGGCAGCCCCCACGCCGCTTTCCCCTCGGTCATAGTCACCGGCTCGAAGGGCAAAGGCTCAACCGCGACTTTTTTGGCGGAAAGCGGAAGACGGAAGACGGAGGGCGGGGATTTACGATTAGCCGACTCAGTCCTCAGTCCTCAGTCCTCAGTCCTGCCTTTCCCTCTACTCCCATCAATCGGTCTCTTCACCGGACCGCATTTGCATACTTATCGCGAACGCATCAAGCTGAACGGAGTAGACATCGGCCCGGCGGACTTTATCGCGCTTTTTGAGGAAGTGATGGCAGCGATTAAAAGCGACCCGGCAGGGACGTTTATCAGTCGCTTTGAGATAATCACTGTAATGGCCTTATTATATTTTGCGCGGGCCAAAGTAGATTTAGCCGTCCTGGAAGTCGGTTTGGGCGGACGGTTCGATGCGGTCAACGTCGCCCGTGATATGCGATTGGCGGTCTTTACCCCCATCGAAATGGAACACGTCCGCAATCTTGGCCCGACCATTGCCGATATTGTCTACCACAAATCGGGGATAATGCGGCAGGATGGGCCGGCTATCACCGCCCGCCAATCGCCGTCGGTAACTGCATTACTGGGAAAAGCGGCGGTCCAGCTAAACGTCAGCTTGCATCCAGCCTCCGAATTCTGGCGCTATCAGGAAAATAGCTTGAGCCTACACCACGATAACGGACATTTGTGGCAAGAGTTTGAGGCGATAAACCCGGATGGACAAACCCAACTGCTCCGCACCGGATTACCGGGGACTTTCCAGGTCGAGAATGCTTTGACGGCTTTGGCTGCCGGACACCTGTTAGCAGAAATGGGCCTGCTACCCGCGCCCGATCCCCAAGCCTTGCAATCTGCGACGATACCGGGGCGACTGGAAGCAGTCGGGCAAGCCCCGACTATAATCATAGATGGAGCGCACACTCCTAACGCGATGCGCGAACTGGTACGCAGCCTGGTTCTGCTGGAAGGGAAGCCAGTTTGGGTATTGGCCTTTCTGGGAGATAAGGCCGTCCCTGAAATGCTGCGGTTGCTACCGCTAAAAGGCCATTCGGTCATTTTAACTGAACTGCACTCCCACCCCAAGCGTCGGGCCAAAGCGGAGGAAGTAAAAGCCCTGCTAACCCAAAACCCGGCCCGCCTCGAAATTCGGCCTGATTTGGGCGAAGCCATTGCCATCGCCCGACAGATTGCCCACGAAACACCGGGCGGCTACGTCTGTATCACCGGCTCGCTCTATCTGGCGGCAGAAGCCCGCGCCGCCCTCGGTCTGCTCGATGCCGCCACCGCCGCCGAAGCCGTACTTATCCAAAGCATCGAATTAGGTTAGACTTGCCCCAATAAGTAGCACATTATGAAATAGACATCAGCTTTTGCAGGCCAGACCAGTTAGTATTTTCATCCACTAGAACTAGTTCTACAGGTTGAGCCAAGCAAACAAAGCCCCTATCAAGTTCTTTAACAGATTTATCTATATCCTACCTTCACATTATCTCAATCCAGCCTCGGAACTAAAAATCTCTCCCACCGACTGAATAATTACATTTAATGTAAAGCTATCATCCCACATTCTTTAATGTGAAATACGCATAACATGCAAGAATCTGCGGGATACAAGGAACGCAAAAAATCTATTGACAAACCAAAAAAAGTCAGCTATAGTACCGTTATCCATAACGGGAACGATAACATTGCTATATGCGTTCCTGCTTACACCAACTAAATAAATTAATAGGAGACAAGATGCGCGAAGCGCAGCGGTGCTGCTGACATATGAATTAGGCTATCCTTAGTTTGGAGCAGGTTAGTAAAGCCAAAAGGTCGGTCTCTTACCAGCAGACAGTTAGTGGAAAGGGAACGGCCAAGCAACGATTAGTTCGTGAGTTAGAACGGAAGGGTTCTGAGGCAAGCGTTAAACCAGCCAGCTAAAGCTGGTCCAAGCAGACCAAATTAGCCTTAAAACCAAAAGTAGCATGGAAAGTTACACACTTGGGAGTGTATTCTATTAGGGTGAGGCTAAAAACGGTGGGTTGGCCCAAGACATACCCCTAATTATTTCAGAGGAGGAAGAATCAATGTTGAAGTCCAGTCCTTCAAAACTTGTGATAGTAATTCTTACTATCATGGCAGTGTTGCTTAGCGCCTGCGGTGACGCAACCTCAACATCTGCGCCCGCTCAAACCACCGCCGCCGGGGCAGCAAGTAGTACTACCGCCGCCACCGCCGGCAGTGCTGCAACTACTGCTGCCGCGGCGGGCAACACCGCGGGGGGCAAGTACGTCGGCATCTCCATGCCTACCAAGTCCTCTGCTCGCTGGATCGCTGACGGCAATAACATGGTCAAGATTTTCAACGAGAAGGGCTACAAGACCGACCTGCAATACGCTGAGGACGACATCCCCAACCAGGTCGCCCAGATCGAGAACATGGTCACCAAAGGCGTGAACGTCCTCGTCATCGCTGCCATTGATAACAAGTCCCTTTCGCAAATCCTGAAGACCGCCAAAGACAAGAAGATCCTCGTGATCGCTTATGACCGCCTGATTCGAGAAACCACTAACGTTGATTACTACGCGACCTTCGACAACTTCAAGGTCGGCGTGCTGCAAGCCTCATACATCGAGAAGGCCCTCGGTCTGAAGGATGGCAAGGGCCCCTTCAACGTCGAACTGTTCGGCGGCTCTCCCGACGACAACAACGCTTTCTTCTTCTATGATGGAGCCCTGTCAATCCTTAAACCTTACATTGACAGCGGCAAACTGGTCGTTCAAAGCGGTCAGATGGGCATGACCAAGGTTTCCACTCTCCGTTGGGACGGCGCGACCGCTCAGGCCCGTATGGATAACCTGCTGAGTGCTTACTATGGCAACAAGCGCCTCGATGCCGTGCTTTCCCCCTACGATGGCATCAGCATTGGTATCCTCTCGGCTCTCAAGGGGGTCGGCTACGGTTCTGCCAGCAAGCCCATGCCGGTAGTTACCGGTCAGGATGCCGAAGTCCCTTCGGTCAAATCGATCCTCGCTGGCGAACAGTCGCAGACTGTGTTCAAGGATACCCGTGACCTGGCTAAGGCTACCGTGGATATTGTGGATGCAGCCTTGAACGGCAAGGAAGTTCCAGTAAACGATACCAAGACCTATAATAACGGGGTCAAGGTCGTACCTTCTTACCTGCTGAACTCGGTGAACGTGGATAAGGCGAACATCCAGCAGGCGCTGGTGGATACTGGCTACTATACCAAGGACCAGATCGGCCTCAAGTAGCAGCACAACTTAATAAGCTCCCTCGGACGGGTGTGGAAGCCAACAACTTCCACACCCGTCCTTAGTAATTCATCTATTTTCACGAGGAGGTGAAGTGTATGTCGGGTGTCATCCTGGAAATGCGCAATATCACAAAGACGTTTCCCGGTGTAAAAGCACTGGACAACGTTAATCTGGTAGTCCAGGAAGGTGAGATTCAAGCTCTGGTCGGCGAGAACGGGGCAGGCAAATCAACCCTAATGAAAGTATTGAGCGGGGTGTACCCTCACGGCTCCTACTTAGGTGATATTTTCTTTCAGGGCCAGGAATGCCGGTTCCACAATATTACCGACAGCGAAAAACTTGGGATTGTCATCATCCATCAAGAACTGGCACTAATCCCAACCCTGTCCATAGCCGAGAACCTGTTCCTGGGCCACGAGCGTGCCAAGCGTGGTGTGATTAGTTGGAACGAAGTTATGGCTATGTCGCAAGAGCTTTTGAAGAAGGTCGGACTCCACGAATCTTCCAGCACCCTCATTGATGACATCGGGGTAGGCAAGCAACAACTGGTCGAGATCGCTAAGGCCCTGGCAAAGAAGGTCAAGCTACTTATTCTGGACGAACCAACGGCGAGCCTCAACGAGAGCGATAGCGAAGCGCTCCTGAACCTGCTTTTGCAGTTTAAGGACCAGGGCATCTCGTCCATTCTCATTTCGCATAAACTCAACGAAGTTGCCAAAGTCGCAGACTCCATCACGGTCTTGCGTGACGGTGCCACGATTGAAACCTTAGATTGTCACAAAGACCGTATTACTGAAGAACGAATTATCCGTGGCATGGTAGGCCGCGATCTCACTCACCGTTTCCCACCACGCATCCCGAATCTAGGCGAGACGATATTTGAAGTTCGAGACTGGACGGTGTATCATCCCCTGCACTCCGACCGCAAAGTTGTGGACGGTGCTAACTTTCATGTGCGTAAGGGTGAGGTCGTCGGGATAGCCGGGCTAATGGGTTCGGGTCGCACCGAGCTTGCCATGAGTATCTTTGGTCGCTCGTATGGTACTCACATCACCGGTACTGTCTCCAGGCACGGCAAACCAGTGGACGTGAACACCATCGGTAAGGCGATTGCCAACGGAATTGCCTACGCTACTGAAGACCGCAAGACCTACGGGCTGGTGCTAATTGAAGATGTAAAGAATAATACCACGCTTGCTAATCTCAAGGCCGTTGCCAACAACGCCATTATCAACCAACCAAAAGAACTGAACGTCGCAAACGAATATCGGGAGAATCTTAATATCAGATGCTCAAGTGTGCTGCAAAAGACCTTAAATCTTTCGGGCGGTAACCAGCAGAAAGTTGTTCTCAGCAAGTGGCTCTTTGCTAATCCCGAAATCTTGCTCCTCGATGAGCCTACCCGCGGCATAGATGTTGGTGCAAAGTATGAGATTTATACTATAATCAATCGCCTGGCGAGCGAGGGCCGAGGTATAGTCGTGGTGTCTTCGGAGCTACCTGAGATTCTTGGGCTATGCGACAGAATCTACGTCATGAGCGAAGGCAAAATTATTGCTGAAATGCCAGCCGCCAACGCCTCTCAAGAGGCCATCATGACCAGCATAATGCAACAACAGGAACAGCAGCAACAAAAGGAGGCTAAATCGGTATGAGTATCTATGAGGGTGACGCACGAGTAACAGGGTCCTCCTGGATATCGGGCATAAGCAGGTTCTTCAAAGAGCATATTCGCGAACAGGGCATGCTCATTGCACTGGTCGTTATTACCGTATTCTTCCAGATTATGACCAACGGCACGCTCTTGCAGCCGTTGAACATCACGAATTTAATCCTTCAGAACAGCTACATTGTGGTCATGGCCCTGGGTATGCTGCTAGTGATTGTGGCAGGCCACATAGACCTCTCGGTGGGTTCGGTTGCGGCCTTTACCGGCGCGGTGGCGGCGGTCATGATGGTGCAGATGGAGCTATCTCCCATCCTTGCAGTTATTGCCTGCCTACTTATAGGGGCTGCGATCGGGGCGGTACAGGGCTTCTGGGTTGCCTACATGAAAATGCCGGCCTTCATCGTGACGCTGGCAGGTATGCTTGTTTTCCGCGGACTTACCCTGGTGCTGTTGCAAGGCCAATCAATTGGGCCTTTCCCGGTCGGGTTCCAGCAGCTAAGTTCCGGCTTCATTCCCGATTTCGCGGGGGCGGGCGACCTGCATATCACCACTCTGGTTATAGGCGCTATATTGGCCGGATTAATTGTTTACCTGGATATACGCGATAGAAACAACCAGCGCAAGTTCAACGTCGCGGTCACTCCCCTGCCGATCTTTATTCTCAGGAACGTTATAGTCGTGGTTGCCCTCATGGGCCTATGCTATTTGCTGGCCTCATATAATGGCCTCCCGAACGTGCTAATCGCCCTCTTTGTACTAATCGCTCTGTACACCTTCATTACGAAGCGGTCGGTCATCGGCAGGCGTATCTATGCCCTGGGCGGCAATGTGCGGGCCGCCAAGCTTTCGGGCGTGAACACTGAAAGGCTTACCTTTTATACGTTCATAAACATGGGAATGCTGGCGGCTCTGGCTGGCATGATATTTGCCGCTCGTCTCAACTCGGCAACTCCCAAAGCAGGTAATGGCTTTGAACTTGACGTGATCGCGGCGGCCTTCATTGGGGGCGCTTCGGCTTCAGGCGGGGTAGGGACGGTAATCGGGGCGGTAATCGGGGCGTTCGTCATGGGGGTGATGAACAACGGTATGTCGATCATCGGCATTGGAATTGACTGGCAGCAGGCCATCAAAGGACTTGTACTCCTGTTCGCGGTCTTCTTTGATGTATTAAACAAGAAAAAGGGTTAGGGTTTGCTTTCGAGGGCAGGGTGGCTAACCTATGGGTACTTTACGGCAGGCAGCCTAACCTCGGCGCGGTAATGCAATCTGTCATTGGAGTAAAAAAATGGTAGCCCCACGTCTACAAAAATTGACGATCAAGGATATTGCCAGGATGTGCAAGGTCTCGACGCAAACCGTGTCGCGGGTGCTGAACAACCGGGCGGACGTAGCGCCGGCAACCCGGACGGCAGTAGAGAAGGCAATTGCCGAACTCGGTTATCAGCCGAGTACGCTGGCGCGTAGCCTGGTGCAGCAACGTAGCTATACCCTTGGAGTTATCACGGCGGGACTGAAATATAGCGGGGTTTCGCTGACCTTGAACGGCATTACGGAACACTGTGAAGCTTTCAACTACTCGTTGCTTCTCAAAGAACTCGCTAGTTTTGATGTGACGGACATAGTTCCAATCATAAAATCGCTGATTGCGAGCCATGTAGCAGGCATCATCTTCGCCGCCCCCGAAATTGGAACCAATGTGCAGACCGTGCAGTCACAGCTTCCGGTAGTGTGTCCCCCTATTGTCTTCCTGAAGAGCCAGCCAAGCAAGCAGCACATGACGATTGGCGTAGACAACTACAATGGGGCGCGCCAGGCTACCGAACACTTGGTCAAGGTCGGAAGGCAGAAAATCGGGTTAATCAGCGGTCCACTGGACTGGCTGGAAGCTCGTCAGCGCTGGCAGGGTTGGGCTGACGTGCTTACAAGCGCGGGAGCGACTATCTCGGATCGGCATTGGTCAATGGGCAACTGGTCGGCCCAAAGTGGCGAGGCGGCTTTTACGGAGTTGATACAGAAATATCCCGATATAGATGGTGTTTTCGCCAGCAACGATCAGATGGCTCTAGGCGTATTGCACTACGCAGCTACCCATAAGCTTCGTGTGCCGGAGGATCTGGCTGTTGTGGGTTTTGATGATTTACCGGAAGCGGCCTACTTCACCCCGGCCCTGACTACTGTCAAGCACCCGTTACGCGATCTGGGTATGTATGCCGTGAAAACCCTACTAGCCCAAATCGAGGGAGAGCAGGAAGCAATGCCCGAACCCATGTTGACACTGCACACCGAGTTAGTGATCCGCGATAGCACCCAACGTTTACAGGCTGCTGCAATTGGACAGAACTATAAACTTCAGAATTAAATGGCGGACTTTCTTCTAAATTATAAAGATTAGCATTTTTACGTTTCTTGAAGCCGCCGAGTTTATCGTCTACGATATAAAAGAGCCGCGTAATAAGGTCTTCGGTTCGCATAAGGTTGGGTCATTTTGGAATGCATCGGTTTAAGCAGACCACAAATTTAGCCGGATTGAGTAAAATACGATCAGTAATTTGTAGGAGGTTAAAACCATGAAACACCGAGTGTTTACCCCCGAATTTAAGTTGAGTATTGTAAAAGCGGTCACGAGTGGCCAAAAGAAAAGACCGAGGTGCAATTATGCCGGGAGCATAATCTCTCGCATAGTTTGATCCATAACTGCAAGAAACTCTACCGCGAGAAGAGCGCGACGGCCTTTACTGCGCCAACTCATTCCCGCACTACTTCCAGCTTGGATACGGCGGAGGCCCAGGAGGTGCGGGCTTTGCATAATAAAGTGGCCGAACTCGAATGGCTGATTGGGAAGCCTACCGTCGAACTTACGAGCTTGCCCCAAAGGGTACTCTTCGAGTAAAAAAGCCTCGGAGATGGTGAAATCCTCGTGGTCGAACAACGGTGCCAAATCAAATGATTAACAAGTTGCACCAACTCGCTCAGCAAGGAGCTGGGAAAGCTTATTCGCTGCCAGAATTGTGCCGGTGGTTCAAGCTCAACCGGGCCTGGCATTACCAAGGCCACAAGTTGAACGAGCAACCAGGGCAGGTGGAAAATGAACTCAAGCCCTTTGTCGAAGCGTTGCTAAAAGAGTATACAGGTTATGGGGTGAGGCGGGTGACGAAGGCTTTGTGGAAAGCTGGTAAATGATACCGCTTTAACCCTTAAAGCTCTCCAAATGGCGATAAGCCAGCGGCAACCACAGCCGGGTTTAATTCATCATAGCCACCACGGCTCGAACTATACCAGTGGACAATAGCGAGCACAACTAGCCCAGATAGGCGCGGTAGTTTCGCATAGTCGCCCACGACGGCCCCAGCAAAACGGGATAGCCGAGAGTTTTAACAAAACGGTCAGTTATGAGAAGCTCTATTTAGAAGATTTTCAAAATCTGGCCGAGGTAGAGGCCGGGCTGGAGGATTGGTTAGGTCAGGTCTATAATGGTGGGCGGTTGCACTCTAGTTTAAGCTATCAATCGCCGGTAGAATTTGAGCAGCATTGGTTGGCTCAAAAAGCCTAACCAGGTGGTCTGGTAGCTTCGTAGCATTCCAGTGGCAGTCTTCTCAACCTTTTGCCGCCATTTCTGGCTCAAGACGCTATTAAGGTCTTCCCAAACTCCGGCCTAGACCAGCTTCTGAAAGTGATAATAAACTGTCGGCCATTTAGGGAAATCGTGGGGCAAATTGCGCCATTGGCAACCGGTCCGGGTCAGATAAAAGACCGCATCCAGAATTTCGCGCCAAGAATGTTGAGGACGGCGACCTCAGCCACATGCAACGGGCAAATGGGGCATAATGAGTTCCCATTCACCATCGGTGAGTGAGCTAGGGTAAGCTTTTGAGTTGTTTTTCATAATAAAAGCTTACCCTTTATCGCTCTTTTATTCAATTTTTAACGTGACCTTTTCGCTATTCGATTTCTCAAACACGTTCTAAAACCACTATTACTACATGGTCTGCCCGGTGGGACGAATGATGATTTCATTCACGTCAATATGGGATGGTTGGAGAGCGGCATACAAAATCGCTTGGGCGACATCATCGGTACTAAGCATAGGCATATCGGACAGTTCGTCGGGATTACCAAAATTGGTAGCGACCCGCCCCGGTTGTACTACTGTAACCCGCACCCCTGTCCCGATTAGTTCTTTGCGGATAGCTTCGCCCAAACCGTCCACCGCCAG
>JBBRSG010000010.1:0-72360 GCA_038245615.1 Chloroflexia bacterium
ACTGCTAGAGCGCGACCGGGACGAAATGCTGCAAAAAACCTATCTCGCGGCCTATTGGGGAAAATCAGGCAAATAGACTGGTTAAATAAAATTATTGTCTGCGTTGAAAATGAAAAATGAAACCTGAAAGCAGGTCATTTACCTTTTACCTCAAAACGATTTGCATCTTAAAACGTGCAAGCCTTTATTCGCTTGAAGAAACCTCTGACATCATTGGTAGAGGTCTTTTCGATTTCTTGCGGATGACGGTCTATCGCCCGATTAGAAAAGATTTTAGATTAACCGACCTACTCAGGCATTAGTAAAAGGAATTACCCAAACCCAAATAGATACAACGTAGATCGCACACCCGGCTATTACGAACAGATGAAAAAGCTCATGGAAGCCGAAAATATTGGGGAATGGGTCGGGCTTGCGCCACGCAAATATTATCCCGCCGACGGTATAAAACATCCCGCCTACCATCATTGTCGCCACCGCCGTCCAGGGCAGCACCGTCAAAATTACCGGCAAGATAATGATAGCTACCCAACCCGTTCCCATATAAATTGCGGTTTTGGTCCAGCGCGGCACGTGTAAATCCAGGACATTCAGGCCCACCCCGCAAATCGAAAGACCCCATACCAGACCTAAAACCAGGTTACGAGGCCAGTCACTCAGAATGTTAAAGCAAACCGCCGTATAAGAACAGGCGATAAAGATAAAAATATTGGAATGATCGAGGGTGCGCCACAGGCGATACCATCCGCCGTGCCAGTTGAAGATATGATAAATCGCGCTAACCCCGTACAGCAAGACCATACTGAAGCCGAATATCAGCATCGTCAAGACCCGTGACAGGTCGTGGGCGCTTTTGAGGCACAAGACAAAGGTCAGAGGTAGAGCCGCCACCGCTGCGCCAGCATGTAGCCAGCCGCGCAAGAGTGGTTTGGAGCGAGCAGTTGCCACAAATCGAATTTCCTGGTCAAATTGCTGTAAGTTCAACCTGGCCTCCTTTTGAATTACTCAAGCAACTTCGATAATAGGTGTCCTCCCGTTACATTGCAAGTGACCATCTCTTCTTTGGCTATTCCCTAATTCCCTGCTAATATTCTAAAAACTTGTGCAAGTTGTTTTTCAGGCTATTATTCCATTCTTCCAGAGCCGCTGGTTCACCCGAATGAGGCGGGCGCAAGGCTAGTTCCGCGATTTGCTGCTTTGCGTCCTTTTGCTCGATTATCCTCAAACCGGGCATGTTATCCTCACCGGGGAAAATAATTCCACCCTGGCGCACCCCTAAATCGTTCATATAGGCCAACATTCGGTAAACATCTTCGGGATTGGCTTGGGATATGTCGCCTGCCCCGGCAACCCGACGATATTTTACATCTAGTAATACCTGTGAGCCGTCAGCGAGTTCAAGGCGCAGGTCGGGGCGGGGGGGCATTTTGCGCCCGGCCTCGGACGCGCTATACCACCCACCAGGGGCGGCCCGGTTATAGTGCAGCTTCATGCCCACCCCTGTGAAAATGGCGCTTTCCAAACTGAAATCGCCGGACACTGCTAAACCGAGAGCATTAGCTATCTCGCAAGCCGCCCACAACTCGAAAACCTTGCTCATCGGCTGAAACCCGACCCATAGCGGGGCATCTTCGGCCTGGGCAGCATAGCGCCGCAGATATTCCTGCCACAAAGCTGCCAGCCGGATATAAGCCGGGTTGCCGGTGCTTTCACACTCTTTCGCAATTTCAGATGGCGAATATTCTTTGGGATGAAAATTATCGTTTTGGAGCGAAGTAACCAACGGCCTTAGTAGATTGGTCTGCTCTGGCAGATTTTCGAGGGCTGAAGCATAGTCCTCAAATTCGGGTAAGGCCGCAATCAGGCGCGATGAAGCGGGCGCACCCTGCTGTACCAGTTCCACCAGTCGGCTACATTCGGCCCGCAACTCCTGGGCCAAAAAAAGCAAAAGGCGATTGGGCAAGGTGTCATAGCGGCGCGGATTTTCCAGCCAAGTGTGTACCAACCCGGTTTCCGCCGGACGGTTGGCCCAACCCTTGACGGTAGCTTCCCAGCGAACCCCACTTCTTATAAAGCCGGGTTCGTGGCGCTCGGCTTCATCCAGCTGAAAATCCAACCGGGCCAAAAGCGGCTCGGCTAATTCATCTAATAAAATCTGGCAAAAATGGCGTAATTTAATCGCGGTATAGTCGGCGCTTACAAAATTAAAAAGACGCGGTTGCTCCGCGTCGTTATCGTCATAAAATAGGTGAATCTGGTTAGGTGCGTCCAGCCGAGCCAACAAATTTGGCAATCGCTCGGTCTTAATCCAGCTTACATCATCCAGACTCAGGCGTTGCGGGATGACGGTTAGGTTGGCCTGGGCTATCGTTCTACCCGAATGATTGTGCTTGACGGCAAAAACCAGATTTCCCACCAAGTCGCTCACTCGCCAGGGAAAAGCAAAAGTGCCGCCCGGCGACAACTTTATTTTGTCGCGGATAACACTTTGCCCCACAAACAGGCTGAAAACCGGCGGCGAAAGTTCGGATAAAGCCCTATCGTCGGAATTCGTGAGGCTCAACTCAACTTCCGAATATTCTAAAACTTGTTCGATTGGATTGCCTCTATAGAAAATGTTGATTTTCATGTCTCAAAAAACTTTTCAACCTGTATCGGCAATTCGGGTAATACCAGCGAGGGCAGTTTAGCCTTGCCGCGATACACCCCTAGCGAGCGATAACCGTTTTTCTCCAAACTCAAAACTTCAATGGTCTGGTTAGCCGGGTCAGCCACCCAATATTCTGAGACTCTGGCGCGGGCGTAAGCTTCCTGTTTCTCGCGGCGGTCATAGCCACTGGTACTGGGCGAGGCCACTTCAATCACTATATCCGGCCCACCGATAAAGCGGCTTTCAGTTATGCGGGCCAGATTCGCTTTCAAAATAACCATAACATCGGGTTGCACCACCTCACCGGGGGCTAGTTCCACATCAAAAGGGGCAAAGATAACTTTGCCCAAATTCTTTTTGTTCAAATAAGCCCGCAGATGATAGTAAATTGCTCCGGCAGCATCCTGATGCCGAAAATTAGGACCTGGCATGCTGTACAGAACTCCACTTATGATTTCGTAGCGGTTGCCATCTTCGGGCAGCCCGGCATATGCATCATAAGTCCAGTGACCCTGGGGCGGGCCAGCGATCCAATCAGCCGGAGTTACTACCGCCAGTATATCAGTCGTGACGGTCATAATCTGACCTCCCACTTTCCCAATGACCTAATCATCTGCTCGAACACGGGCCGGTTTTGCCTCGGCCACCAAAACATAATCGGTAGTTTCAAGACCATTGCCATTGCGCGGTAGACTTTTTTCGGCGGCGGTAGCTTCGCGCAACTGCTCGGCCTCTTTGAAAGAGAAATGCTCGTGCAACCAATAATACAGCCCGACCAGGGTAATCGGCAAGTAGAGGGCGGCGTGCAACAGAATGACATAACTGAGAGCTAACCCTTGCTCAACCGCAAAGACCTGAACCAAAACCAGCTTGGCGGCGGCATCAAATGGGCCAACATAGCCGGGTGTCGAGGGAACCAAAGTTGCAAGGTTGGCAACTGCCAGGGTCATAAAGACGGCGGCGGCACTCAAATTCAAGTTGCTGAAGGCCAGGGACACCAGCCAGAACATCGCGCCTTCGCAAACCCAGGCGACTACCGAAAGCAAAAAAACTATCAGCAAATCGCGCCATTGCCGCAGAATTTGGAGGCCGTCAATAAAGGCATCGGCTAACCCGGCAACTTTGGGTTGCAGCGAGGCCGGAATAAACTTGAGGCCAAAATTTTCCAGCTTCTTCATGAGGCTGCGGCTATGAGCCACCATAAAGAAAGCTCCAATTGCTATCAGGAAAACCACTGCCGCGATTTTCTCAATGCCCTCGATGCTGGTATTGACTTTAACGAAAAGCGAAACTATCGCCAGGAAAAGTATCATGGTGATACCATCCATAATGCGCTCGACCACAATCGTGGCAAGGCTGGCGGTTTTGCGGACATTCTCGCGTCGTCCCAAAACATAGGCCCGCACTACCTCGCCCATGCGTACCGGTAACACGTTATTCGCCATATAGCCGATGACCACCACCGGGAAAAGGCGACGGGCCGAAACTTTCTGAATCGGGCTGAGAAGATAGTGCCAGCGCAAGGCTCGAACCGCTACCCCCAGAAAGTACGCTCCCAAAGCCGGTAGCAGCCACCAATAGTTGGCCTGACTGAGAGCTTTGCCGATGGCCTGGAAATCCTGCCCCCAAAAGGCCAGCACCAGAAAAAATAGCCCGATGACTACCCCTAGCCAGAATTTTATTTTACTTTTGCTAAAAAGGCCCATTATCTGCAACTTTCGATAGATTCTAGCAATCAGCCGTCAGCAATCAGCTAGAATGGAATGAATAAGTAAAGTTCCCCTTAGGTGTAACGCCAGCTCTTAGAAGATAGTTTCTGCAATCACACACAGGCTGAATTCGCTCGTCTCTTAAATTACAATCTTATGTCTACGAAATTTTCGATTTTCGATTTTCGATTAACCATCGGCGGCGGCATAGCGCGAGGGTTCGGCTTCGACCTCATTCAAGGGAGTTTCGAGGCCCAGTTCGGTTGCCACCTGGTCGGTGTCCTCTTCTTGTTCCGCATCGCCACTTTGCTTGTTGGCTCGCAAGGCCGCAAACGAAATATGGCTGCGGCTCAGAAAAAAGAGGCCAATCGCGGTCACAGTCACATATTGAAAAGTGTTTGTCAGAAGGGCCAGACTGAAAGCCGTCGAGTTGCTGACGTTATACGCCCCCAGCGCGACGGTTGCGGCAGCCTGATACACCCCGAAATAGCCCGGCGCACTTGGCACCATCGTTCCCAAATTGACGAATACCAGTAGCAAAAGACCCGCCCCGATAAGTTGTACCGCGTCCATTTTGGTATCCAGATTAAAGGCCCGCAGCATCAAATAGTAGCTGCAACCTTCCATCGCCCAGGTAAGAGCCGAGGTCGCCACCAAGCCTAGCACACTTTTGCCACGCTTCAAGACGTGCAACCCCAGGACAAAGCTGGTCAAAAGACGATGAGCTTTTTGCTCCAGTCGGTCGGGGAGCGGACGCATACAAAAGCTGATTATTCGCAGGGCCAGTTTTTCGCGGAGTATCAAGAAAACCAGAAAAAGCGTCGCGCTGACAAAGACGGCGGTTGAAAAAAGTTCAATAAATTGCGTCCAGCCGGTCTGGTGAGGAGTAGGAAAGAAAATCAGGGCAATTCCCATAAAAGCAATCAGGGTCAGGCCGTCTAGCACTCGTTCCAGTACAATGGTCGCCAGCGATAGGCTTTTGCTAATTTTTTCGCGGGAGCCGAGCATATAGGCTCGCACAAACTCACCAATCCGGGCCGGAAGCAAGTTATTAGCAGTGAAACCAATCATCATCACCGAATAGGATGAGCCAAAAGAAATAGTTTTGGTGGGGCGCAAAATAATCTGCCAGCGTCGGGCGCGAACCAGATAGGCCAGCATAGTTATGGTGATGGCGGGGATGAGATACAGGTAATTGGCCTGTCCGAAAGCGATTGCTACTTCCTCAAACTTGATATTGAGGATGATTAAAACCAGAAAAAAAAGAGTGATTGCAAGGCCCAGCAGTTGAGGCCTCAAACGCTTGAACAAATTGTACCTCGTCAATTCTTCTCTATCAACCTAACTTCCCAAGTATAAACCAACCGGGCGTGGCTTGCAAATTATTTTACCGTCAATCAAGTTGGGCAATAGTGAAAGTATGCCATTATATTAAGCGATGATGGTAGGAAGATGTTTCGCACTAAATAAGAAGAAAATAGGGGGTTATTCAAACCTCACTATGTTAGTCAAGAATCGCCTGGAAGTCGAAAAGGAGTAAAACTGGGAAATGGGTTTCCATCGGTTTTTAATTATTGACAGTTAAAAGATTTTAATGTACAATGTCAACAACAACTGAATAAACACCTACTTCTGATTAAAGCAATGCTTTAATCAGAAGTAGGTGTAGGTCATGAAGCGCTTACGTTCTACAAGGAGTCCCACATGCGTCTTTTATTCATTCAGGCCGCACTGGATAGTAGCCCAGAATACGGGGTACACCGCCTACTGGCCGATAACGCCCCCACCGACCAGGTCGAATGTTTCTTTATTTCTCAAACGACTACCAACCCGCAGCTATTGGCGGAACAAAGCCAACTTGACCCGACCTACAACTTTTGGTGGGATTTCGGGCGTGACCTATCCCTGACACCCAAGCCTTCCAAACCCTACCGAGCCTGGCTGATGGCAAACCGTTTGCCTGGTTCGCTGCGGTTTCTGGCTCAGAAAATAGACCAAATCAGGCCGGACGTAATTTATACCTGTCAGCAACGTTATGACTTGCGATTGGTTAGCTTGCTGCGGCCTTTTTACAAACAGCCCCATCTGATTCATATTCAATATCCGGTTGGGCCGTGGCTCGGTAAGCACGCCGTGAAAACTATTCTCAAAACGCCCTATTTGCTAGGGGTCTCTCAGTTTATTCAAGACGGCGCGATAGCCAGCGGCGTACCGCCCCAAAACATTGACTACATGTTGCACCCGGCGGACTTACAGCATTATAACCTGGCCAAGAACCGGCTTCGTTTGCGTGAAGAATGGGGTTGGGAACCCAACACCCCGGTAATCCTGGCTGCTGCTCGGCTTGACCCGTCTAAAGGCTACATGTTATTACTGGACGGCTTCGCCCGCGTGCAACGCGAAATGCCCCAGGCCCGGCTATTGATTTGCGGCAAGACTAGCATGGATGGTGGTTATGACCTGAAAATCAAACAGCGGGTACACGACTTGGGACTGAGCGATAAGGTGGCGTTTGCCGGTCATCGTTACGATTTGCCAGACCTATTCGCCGGGGCCGACCTGTTCTGTCTACCGACCGAAGACGATGCCTGCCCGCTAGTGTTCTTGTTTGCAATGGCGGCCGGTTTGCCGACAGTGGCTATCCAGTCGGGGGCGGTGCCGGAATTGGTATATCACGGCGAAACTGGGCTGCTTTCGGAACCGGGCGATGCTACGACCTTGGCCGACCACTTACTAAAGTGCTTGCAAGACCCTGAATTAGCGGCTAAAATGGGAGAGGCCGGACGGACAAGGGCTTTGCGCGATTTTAACCCAGCTGATGTCGCAGCCCACTGGGTAAAACTGGTGCAAAGAACGCTCAATAGTACCTCAATGGCTCCTCGGCCCGTCCATCCAGACAAGGGAACCTTTAGTTATAAGCAAAATAGCTCAGTTGACAAGGAAGTCAGTCTAAAAGTTTAGTTCGCTTTGTAAATACTCAGAGTGTGATAATTTGTCCACAGATTGAGTAGTTACTCCGATTTAGCTAAACTTTAACTTCTAAGCCTCAAAGGGAGCTAATCGTGAGTAATAAAGCTACGATTTCTGTATCGGTAGACTATTTTGACCAGATTTATCGTAAGAGTAGCGACCCTTGGCGTTATCGCTGGGGTCGTTACTTTGGAAGATAGTTCTATTCCGTTCATCAATAAAAAAGTAGCGACCCTTGGCGTTATCGCTGGGGTCGTTACGAACGCACCAAATATGCTCGCACCTTGGCGGCTTTACCCCGCCCACACTATCAGAATGTCTTTGAGATTGGTTGCTCGATTGGTGTTTTGACTAAGAAACTGACCGCCCGTTGTGAAAATTTACTTTCGGTGGATTATTCGGAAGTAGGTCTGGCCCACGCCCGCAAGCGGTGTCGTTGGAAACGTCAGGTTCGCTTTGAGCGGATGGAAATCCCGCACGATTTTCCAGCCGAGCAGTTTGACTTGATTTTGTTTTCCGAAGTCGGTTATTATCTGTCCGCCCCGGATTTAGCCACTACCTGCCAGCTTATCCTTGACCATCTCTTACCGGGCGGACAACTGTTAATGGTTCATTGGCGAGCGCAGCTAGACAATTGCCCCCTAAACGGCGACCTGGTTCACGCCACTTTTTTTGAACCCACCGTGACCGACCGTCTTAAACATTTAGCCGATTTAAGTACCGACCAATATCGAATGGACTTGTTCGAGCGACTCTAAACTTTATCGCATAATAAAGCGGAACATTGTGAAAGTTTATAAGCTTCGGTGCGCTCAACCGTTGAGCAATTTCCCCAAGTTTAGTCCCTAGCTTTTTAACTCAAAACTCAAACCTGCTAAATCAGGCCCAGAGCTTTAGCTTTGAGGGCGGCTTGAGTGCGGTCACGGGAGTCTAGCTTACCCAGAATATTGGTTAGATGGTTTTTGACCGTGCCTTCGGTGATATAGAGGCTACCGGCGATTTCTTTGTTGCTTGAGCCGACGGCTACCAATCGCAAAATTTCCAGTTCGCGCTCGGATAGCGGCTCGATTAAGGGTTGTAGCGGCGGGGGCGTTGAGCGGGCGCTATAGAGCCGGTTGAACTCGGCGACTACTTTGGCCGCCACCGAGGGTTGCAAAAACGACTCGCCCCGTCCTGCCGCCCGAATCGCTTCCGCCAGCTTTTCGGATGGCACATCCTTGAGTAAATAGCCCAACGCCCCGGCCCGCAAGCCTTCAAAAACATAGTCATCATCTTCAAAAGTGGTCAGAATTATCACCCGGCAAGCAGGTAACACCGTGCGAAGGCGTTGAGTTGCCGCCACTCCATCCAGCACCGGCATTCTTAAATCCATTAGTACCACGTCGGGGCGCAGGATAACGGCCTTTTCCAGAGCCTCCTGACCGTTGCCCGCTTCGCCAACCACCTCAAAGTCTGGCTGCACCGAAAGCAAGATATGCAACCCCTCCCGGAATAGGGCCTGGTCGTCCACCAGCAAAATCCGCAGCTTCTGGGTCATCCCACTAACTCCACTTCCAGGCTAAAACCTTTGCCGGGGGCGCTCTTCACCGCTACCTGCCCATTCAGCAAATTTACCCGTTCACGTAGCCCCATCAGGCCAAAGCCACCCTCGAACTGAGTCTGGCCTACTCCGTTATCGCTAACCACCAGGCGGATTTTATGGTCGGTATCATAGGCCAGCTTGACTTCCGAGCGGGTCGCAAAAGCGTGTTTACGAATATTGGTCAACCCTTCCTGAGCCACTCGATATAAGGTCAATTCAACTGGCGGCTCAAGCGGGCGCGGTTCTCCGGCGATATTCAACTCGGTGATGACCCCGCTGGTGCGGTTTTCTTCGACCAGGACGCTGATAGCCTCCGGCAGCGAGCGACTGGACATTGGGGTGGCCCGCAACGCCGCCACCGACTGCCGAACCTCTGCCAACCCCTCGCGGGTCAGAGACTGAGCTTTGTCCAGCGCATCGAGAGCTTTGGGACGGTCAGTATCCAGGACGGTTTTAGCCGCGCCAATCTGAACATTTATCACGGTTAAGTAATGACCTAAACTGTCGTGGATTTCGCGGGCCAGCCGATTGCGCTCTTTAGTGGTCGCCAGTTCTCCCACCTGGGTGGAATAATCGCGTAGTTTGGCGTTTGCGGCTTCCAGTTCGCCTGCCAATCGCTCGACTTCGGCCCGCCCATCCCGCTCCCGGACAGCCAGCATAGTAAAAAGACCTACAAATAAGGTCGCAGCCCCCAGACTGGTCCAAACTTGCAGCAAGTCAGGTAAAGTCCGAGCCGGGTCAAAGGTAGGAGCCAGGCACGAGAGCATCCATATTATCAAACAGACTGCCACCGCCCAGGGCCAGGTTAAGAAAATAACACATTGGGCCACTACCGGCAGCATCAGAATCCAGCTTGCCCCATGCGTAATAAGGAGCATGGTGGACGAAATCAAAATAATAAAGGTTAGATGCAGGCTGAACTGGACTACCAGCGATTTTAGCTTGAGGAAATCAAACGCGGCTGGCCCGAAAGTACTCAAGACCAAATAGACCATCGTCAGAATGAGTAAGACAACTATGTCAAGAGCTGAGAGCTTAACCTCAAGTGCTATGATGTTGATAATAGCGGTTATTACCAACAAAATATCGGTTACAACCAGCCATCGATTCATAGTCTGATTGTTGGCCAGGGTAGACCAGTCGCGCAACCTGAAAATCTTGTGTTCCATCGGTATTACTCTCTATTGCCGTTTTGTGAGAAAAGCCCGCCGCCGACAGCTTTTATCTAAATCTAAGACCCTATCCCAATTGGTGAATCGAGTGGGATGGTTCTCATTCTATGTCCGGTGGGGGCTGAAAGTTTATAACCAGTTTCCAGCTTTATTATACTAAGGACTTTAGCCGGTCACAACCTTGTAAGTCATAACCGTCTAAAGTCCTAAAATAAGCAGAATAGAGAGTAAGCTAATACGCGGCGGTTAGGCCGATACTTGCTCCGCCAAAGCCCGTCCCCAATGGCGATGTTGAGCGATAGCGGCAATAAAATCGTGCGCTACCGTCGCTGCATCGGCGGCACTTCCGGTGATAACACCGACTGCCGCTTGAGACTTGGGCTGGGCTGGGTCGGCCTTTAGCCCAAGTAGCTGACCGGTCTGAGAAGCCGCCAACAATTTGACCCCTTCGCCCGTCGCAGCGATGGTTTTGGCGTGCTTGTAAGCCTCGTCTACAAAGTTATGAGCATCCCCATTCTTGAGCAAAGTGGTTATACTCTGTTCGCCGCCTGGCACAAACACCGCATCATACATCACCGAACTGCTATTGGCAAAGGTTTTATCAACTGGCACACTCGAACCATCCGCCCCGGTCAAGCTACCCAGATGCGTCCCGACCACTTCGGCTTTGGCATGTTGGGCCATTATCGCCTGTTTGAGGGCAGTAACTTGTTCTGCTGCCACCCCATCTGCCGCCAGAATCGCAACTTTGCGCCCTTTAATCTTGTTTTTGGGGGTTTCGGTCATACTCAAGCCCTTAGTGCGCTGCAAACCCCCGGAGGCAGTGGTCGGAGAGGTTGCATTTGCCAGCACCTCGGTTTCATCCACCGAGTCGGCAGTGCCATCCGGCATCGCCGCTTTAGGTTCGGAAGCCGGTTTCGACTTGGCAGAAGAGGGTGGATTGGGACTAGCCGCCGGGATTTTATTGGGCGGCGACATCTCCCCAAGCGCGATAGCGACCTGCCCCGCCAACTTATCGTTAATATTCGTCAGATGGCCCAACATCCGTTGCCGAATCTCCCGCGTCTCAACCTTGCTCAACTCAAATTGCAAGGCTTTAACGATATGTTCTTTTTCCGGCCCGCTCATGCTATTCCAGAACAATTTGGCCTGACCGTAATGGTCGCCAAAAGTTTCGCTGCGAAGCCGCACTTTAGGGCCAGCGACCTGAGCCGGATAGCTGGCATAGCCGCCTTGCTCGATGGGAACTTGGTCAGGCTGGTTGTTGCCCAACGAATTCGGGTAATAAGATACCCGGCCCGAATTGATGGTATGGCGCATGTGACCCTCGCGCTGGTTGTTCGATACCTGGTTCAAAGGCCGATTAATCGGCAACTCCGGCCAGTTCGGGCTACCTAGCCGACTTATTTGGGTATCCAGATAGGAGAAGTTGCGACCTTGCAAAAGCGGGTCATCACTGAAATCAATTCCCGGCACGATATTAGTCGTCATGAAAGCGACTTGCTCAGTTTCGGCAAAGAAATTATCAGGGTTGCGATTGAGGGTCATTTTACCAACCCGCCGGACTGGAACGAGGTCTTCCGGCCAGATTTTGGTAGCATCCAGAATATCAAAATCGAACTTGGTTTCTTCGGCTTCCGCGATTATCTGAACGCCCAGTTCCCATTCAAAATAGTTGCCTTGTTCGATGGCTTCAAACATATCACGGCGGTGAAAATCGGGGTCTTTGCCCGCTAACTTCTGGGCCTCGTCCCAAACCAGCGAATGAACGCCCAGCACCGGTTTCCAATGAAACTTGACGAAATGGGATTGACCCTGGGCATTCACCAGCCGGAAGGTATGCACCCCAAAACCTTCCATCATACTAAAACTGCGCGGAATGGCTCGGTCGCTCATAACCCACATAATCATGTGCATTGATTCGGGGGTCAGCGAAATAAAATCCCAAAAGGTATCGTGGGCCGTTGCCGCCTGGGGGATTTCGTTATGCGGTTCGGGCTTGGCAGCGTGAATCAAGTCAGGGAACTTAATGGCATCCTGGATAAAGAAAACCGGAATGTTGTTGCCCACGATGTCCCAATTACCCTCCTGGGTATAGAGCCTAACGGCGAAGCCGCGTACATCGCGGGCGGTGTCCGCCGAACCACGCGAACCAGCCACCGTTGAAAAGCGCACAAAGACGGGAGTCTTGAGAGAAGTATCGGTCAGGACTTTGGCATTAGTATATTGGGCCAAAGATTCATGAAGTTCAAAATAGCCGTGTGCGCCAGCCCCCCGCGCATGCACCACCCGTTCTGGAATCCGCTCGTGGTCAAAGTGATGAATTTTCTCCCGAAGGTGAAAATCCTCAAGCAGGGTCGAGCCACGTACTCCGGCCCGCAAAGAATTCTGGTCGCTGCTGATACGATGACCCATATTATCGGTCAATTCCGGTTGGGGCTTGACCGTATCGGCCGCTAAATCGCGGTCTTTACTCTGCGCGTTGCTTGCGCTGTTATTATCCATGAAATTGCCTCCTTATTGGCGTTTTGGAGCTTTGATTGCAAAATAGACAATAGTCTGGAACAAGCTAGTACAGCTTTTAGAAAATAGGCCAACGATTATCAAAGCAAGCTTGGGACTGCCAAAATCTTATAACCGTTGGACAATTTTCGAGGTGATATAGGCTAATACACTTGCCCTTAATGAACTGCAATTTTAGTGCCATAAAATGGGTGAGGATGGACGTGCTATCGAGCAGTGTGGTTTTGTTTTTGACCTGGATATAGAGTAGAATAGAACCAAGCAAAACCGGCTTGCCCACCGAAAAAGAGGCAGCAGCGAACCAATATCGAATCAAAGGAGATTAAACCAAACTTATGATACAAGGCGGATTTACTTTTGTCCTGCATAGCCACCTGCCCTATTGCCGTCAGGCCGGGCGCTGGCCTCACGGCGAGGAATGGATTCATGAAGCCGCAGCCGAAACCTATATTCCGCTGCTCAATGCCCTGTATGATTTGCGGGCCGAAAAAGTTCCATTCAAAATTACGATTGGTATCACCCCGATTTTGACCGAGCAATTGGTAGACACACTCATCAAACATAATTTTGAGGAATATCTGGAAGACCGGATAACGGCAGCTAAAAAGGACATTGGGCGCTTTTCGTCAGAGGAACTGACTATCGCCCGCAATGAGGCCCGCGCCGCCGCCAAAAAAGCTATCGCCGAGGCCGAGGCCCGCGCTCAAATTGAGGCGGCCCGCGCCGCCGCCGAAGTAGCTCAGGCCATCGCCCAACGCCATCCTCCTGGGACGCTCAAGGGGAGGGCGGCCCTGGCTGCTGCCGCCGACATCAAGCGGGCCGCCGCCGAAGCCCTGGCGACCTTGCGAATCGGCAAGCTGACCGAGGAAGATACCCCAACGATTTCGGCCCAGCTAAAGCCGGTTACGCCCGCCCAGGCCGAGGCCGCCCTGGATGAAGCCAGCGAGCCAGCCGACGATAATTCGCCAGTCCCCAACGAGCAGCGTCACTATCTGGCGATGTTCTATCAGGAATGGTACGAAAATATTCTCGATTCGTTTTTGAACCGCTATGACCGCGATATTATCGGGGCGTTCAAGGTTTTGCAGGATGAAGGTTTTGTCGAAATCATTACCTGTGCCGCTACTCATGGCTATTTGCCCTTGCTTGACCGTGACTCTTCAGTATATGGACAACTAGCCACCGCCGTCAGTAGTTATGTAAAGCACTTTGGGCGCAAACCCCGCGCTATCTGGTTGCCGGAGTGTGCCTATCGGCCCGGCTACTATGCCACCGACGAAAACGGGCATAACTATCTCAAGCCCGGTCTGGAAGATTTCCTGGCGGAGCAGGGTATCCATCTGTTTTTCAGCGAAACCCATACGATTGAGGGCGGCGTACCGGTAGGCAAGGCGGCGGGCGATACAATTATTGGGCCGTACAGCTTTGTCAACCGAAAGTATGTCATTCCTGCCGCCGAGGAATTCCCTAAAACCAGCGCCACGACTTTTCAGCCTTATTGGGTGGTTAAACCGGGGGTAGCGGTGATGGGCCGTAACAACCGCACCGGGATGCAGGTTTGGTCGTCCAGTTTTGGCTATCCCGGCGAGAAAGATTACCGCGAGTTTCACAGCAAGGATAGCGGGAGTGGACTCCAATATTGGCGCATCACCGGCCCAAAAGTTGAGTTGGGCGACAAAGAATTTTATCACCCCGAATGGACTCCGTACCGGGTGCAGGAACATTCCGACCATTTTGTTGGGCTGGTCGAGGAGCAAATTAGCCAGTATTACGAAGCCAACGGCAGGCCGGGGATTATTTGCTGTAACTACGATACCGAGCTTTTTGGGCATTGGTGGTTCGAGGGGGTGGACTGGATAAAAGAGGTTTTGCGGAAATTGACCGCAAGCCCGACGGTTGAAATCACTTCCGCCAGCGATTGGCTGGAAAAGCACCCACCCGAAGTCACGATGGCAATTCCCGAAAGTAGCTGGGGACAGCAAGGGACTCACTTTGTGTGGTTGAACGACGAGAATGAATGGATTTGGAAGCCAATCGGGGCTGCCGAGCGTCGCATGGAAGGGTTAGCGGCTAGTTTTGGGTCGAACAATAATCCCGACATCAAATTCGTGCTGCAACAGGCCGCCCGCGAACTGCTATTACTGGAAAGCAGCGATTGGCCTTTCCTGATTACTACCGGGCAGGCCAAAGAGTATGCCATCGAGCGTTTCGAGCAACATACCGAACGCTTTAATACTCTGGCGGATGGGTTAGAAGCCTTGCTGGAAACCTCAAATGGGGAGATGCCGGGCAGTGTGCTGGAAATCGCCCACAAGTACAATGACCTCGATAATCCTTTCCCGGAGATTGACCCCCAGGTTTTCGCTTTCCGCGAAAAAACAGCTTGAACCAGGATTTATTAAATCAGGGTTTTGGTAGGTCAATAGGTTAAAAATCTGGAAATAAATATAGTTTGGAAAATTTAGGCCTAAATTTTCCAAACTATATTTATTTCAACTTATTTCTTTAGGCCAGCAATTTTCCAAACAGCCGTTGGACGATGGGGCGAAAGCGCCGGACATCGCCATGCGTGCGGGCGACCAGCATCGCCCCCTCAATCCCCGACACCAGCAATTGAGCCTCGATTTCGACTGATTCGGTGACGTGCAGAACCCCCGCCGCTTTCCCTTCCCCGATAACCCGCGTCAACCAAATCTCGTTATCGGCAAAAAACCCTTCGACTTCAGCCCGCACATCAGGAGGGAGAGTTGGAAAGTCCGCCGCCAGCATTCCACAAAAACACATTTGGTCGCCATTTTCCATCGCATCGAAGTAAAGTCGGGCATATAATTCCAGCCGACTACGCGGGTCGGCGGTTTGTTGGATTATTTTCTCAAGTTCGGCTCGAAACCAGCGGCGATGGCGGGCGACTACTTCGCGCACCAAATCACTTTTATTGGGGAAATAATAGTGGATACTGGCCTTCTTGATGCCTACTTCCTGCGAAATATTGGCATAGCTAAAAGAATTGTAGCCCCGAACATGCATAATTTGCTGGGCTACATCCATAATTTGACTAAGCGTATCGGTTTGCTCACTCATAATTCATATTCTACTATCTAGTAGATAAGTCGTCAATGATTATTTTTAGCTTTTCCTTATCTAAAGAGTATTAGGGAAGTGATTTGAGCCGATAAATCGTATAGTTGCCTTTTTCCTCAAAAACTCTTTCAAAATAACCCTGGGCTTGCAGGTCGTTGAGCAATTGGCGACCAGTTTTGGCTTTTTCGATAAGTTTGTATTCGGGAGTATTTATCAAAAAACCTAGCAAGGTTTCATTCACCAGAACATAAGTCGCCCCGCGTTTCCGCAACTCGCTATAGACTGCCGGGGGGTTCTGATAGTTGGTCTGGTAGTAAAAAAACTGACCACCGCTATTATGGTCGGGCGAAAGCTGACGCTCGAAGTAGTAGCCGCGTGGCTCGAAGAACATAAAAAGTTTAGCGTCTTGGGGAGTCTGCTCGTTGACGAAACGAGCCGCCCGGTAGTATGCCCCCAACTGATTTTCGATCCGCTCGGCCCGGCTCTGGAAGCCAAAGTGATAGGGTAGCGGGTCGTTTGCCACATAAGTCAGGGTCAAGGAAAAGGCGCTGACCAATAGAAACCCGATAACGACCAGCCGGGCGACCCAACCCAATACCGCGCTCCCTGCCAGTTTCAAACCCGTAAAATCCAGCAAGCCGTAGGCTGTAACCAGAGCCAGCAACGGAAAAACCTGGAGCATGAGCCGCGTATGGTCGGCGGCGGCGCTGAGTTTGATGCCTACCAGCCACCCGGCGTAAGTCAGGCCGATTGCCAGCCACAAAGCGGCGATCACCCGTTCCCGCCAGGCGACCCAAACCCCCAACGGCAATAGCGCCAAAAAGACTGGCGAAATTGTGGCATCAAACAGCCCGTTGTCGCGTCCGGTCAGCACTACCTGAAAAGGCCGCCCGAATATGACCGCCGGGGATAAGTCTACCCCACCATCCTTGCCGGTCAGGGCGGCGATTTCCTCCGGCGACCAATCCTTTATCCCAAAGAAAAGGGGGGCAACCGGGTTGCCGCTAAAGAAACTATTGCGTACCAGCCAGGGCGCAAAGCTCAGAGCGCCCGCCATCCCAAAAGCCAATCCGCCCAGGGCCAATTGCCGATAAGTCGGGCGAGGCGACCTTAGAGCGCCATAGACCGCCGCCCCAAATAGCACCCCGATTGCGCCCAGCACGGCGGTATATTTTCCCCCACACGATAGCCCCGCCATAATCCCTGCCAGGGTGCTGTAACCCAACCCGGTACGGCCCTTGACCTCGACCGCCAGCAGCAACAGGAAAAAGGCCAGCAGATTATAAAAAGTCAGCATAGTGTCGGTGTAGGCCCAGGTCATCAAGAGCCAGACGTGCGGAATAGAAAGATAGAGCGCCGCCGCCAGCAGTCCGGCCTGCCGTTGGCGGGTGGGGTCGAACTGGACGAAAAAGCGCCGGGCGAAAATACCACAGCCCGCCGCCCCCATTATGCCGAAAAGCCAGCTAAAAGCCTGGGCCAATCCATCACTGCGCAGCAACATACCCCAGGTGAAGAGCATCTCGGCCCCAAAAGGGAAGCTGGCCTGCCCCAGACGCGGCAAAGGCTCAATGCGTCCGGCCTCGATATAGCGGCGCGGGCCTTCCAGATGATACATCAAGGCATCCCAGGCCAGGGGCGGCGCAAGCGCCAGCAGCAAAGTCGCCGCCGCTACTCCTGCCAGCCAAACGACCAGCCCTTTTTCCCACCATCGGGCGGTCTTCCAGAAGGCTTTCCAGCTCTGCCAGCCGTGTCCGACCCGGCCTAACATGGCTCGATGAGGCCACAGCAAGGTCAGTTCTATGATTAGAAGACCATATGCCACTAGCCGATTGACTCCTCCGACCAGTCCGATGCCCAATATCAGCATTATATTTAGGCCTAGACCAAGACCCAGACTAATCAAGCCGATTTCCCAGCCATTCAGCCGGGCCAAAACCCCGCGCCAGCCTAACCGTAGCCCCCACCAACCCGCCGCCCCCGAACCGACAGCGACCAGCCCCAATAGACCAATATCCGCCAGCCCGCCTCCCAGCGCCCCGGCAATCCGCCCGGTAATCTCGGCGGGATAAAGCGGGAACTCGACCTCAAAAAGCGGATGCAGCCCGAACCAGACCGCCGCTATCACCGCCCCCCAGACGCTGGCGAGCAATATCCCTAATCGTAAACGGCGTGAACTTATTAAAGACTTGCTTTTGGTTGGGTTCGAGGTCGCCGCATCTGCCGTTTCGGGTTTTTCATCGCTGGAAGGCTGGGTGTCGCGGAGCTTCATTTTCAATTTCCTGAGTTCAATTTTCTAAATGTCTTATCTGAGGGTAGCCAATCAAGGTTCATACCGGGCCAAAATTGGTTTGATTATACTATACCGCCCCTCAACATACCATAACAAGCTTACAAATTAGCTTACGGAACAGTGGTCAGTGGTCAGTGGTCAGTAGGAGAGTTTTGAGTTTTGAATTAAACTTCTAAGTACTAGCCGCATTTCCTCAGCACTCAGCACTCTTCTGACCACTGACCACTGACCACTGACCACTGACCACTGACCATTGACCATTGCCAAAACTGTGATAAACCTCATATACAGTTCTAGCAAAGTTCTCTAAAATATCATGCTAACGCCTGAGCTTTAACCGCATTATGATACTAGAGGGTTTAAAGTTGAGGGTATTCACGCCTGCTACCTCACGCAAATATCAACCCACTACAAAAATGGGGCTTGGGACGTAAAAAGTACGAGAAGTACGAAACTACAAGTAGTACGAAAAGTACAAATAGGTAAATTGGGTAATACTGGGTTCTGTTAAAGAAAGGGTTTTTAGGGCCACCTATATGAAGTTCATAATTTTGGGGGACTTGCACTATACCGAGTACCCCTCGGAGGAGGAGAGAGACGGACGCAACCGATTCTTTGAGGCCTTGTTCCGTCAGGCCGCTGCTCAATCTGCCGAGACAATTTTTGCCCTGGGCGACATCGTACATTATGGCTATCAACGGGAAATTGAAGGCCTCTATAATCTCGCCGCTCGGCACAATCTCAAGTTGGTTTCGATAACCGGCAACCACGACACCGCCGCCTTGCCAAAAGCCGAACTACGACCTTATTTCTGCGATGGACAGGCCACTGCCGCCGAACTTTATCACGCTTTCAGCCGGGATGGAGTGCGCTTTGTGCTGCTGGATACGGGCCGCGAAATGCTATGCGACGTTGACTGGAGCGGCTACGTTTCACCCACTCAACTGGAATGGTTGCAGAGCGAAGTCGCGGCCTTTAATCGGGGTGCTACCGGCGACCAATATCTGGTAGTGATGGGGCATCATCCGATTAGCGACACGACGGCTATCAGCGATAAATGGCGTATGAATATCGAGAATTCGGGCGAAGTACAGGCTGTTCTGGGGCAGGTCGAGCCGGGGCGGGCCTTCTATTTATGCGGTCACAACCACGTCAATAGTATTGTCGGGCCGGACGCGAGCGGCTGGACTTATATTCAGACCGGCGCACCGCTGGTATCCTTCTGTTTTCGCCTGATAACAACTGCTGCGGATGGTTTTAAAGTCGAGACAGTTGAGTTCGGGCGTAACGACCCGCAAATTCAGGCCGTTTTGCCCCGGCTGTATGCCGCTTTGGAACATTTTGCCGACCTGACGGTGGAAGAAGCCGCCGGGCCGCTGGCTGACCGAGAGTGGCAACTGGAAAAAGCCGCGACCCTGGCTTGAAGTTACCGGCCCTTTCGATATATACTAAACCTTAAATGATTTTTTAGGTTTAGTATAAAAGGAAAATTGGAATGCCGCTTTCAATTGTAAGTTGGAATGTAAACTCCATCGGGGCGAGGCTGGAAGTCGTTACACGCTGGCTGGATAGCTTTGGGGACGACACCCGACCTGATATAGTCTGTTTGCAGGAGCTGAAATGTATTGAGGCCAAATTCCCGCTGGAAGCTTTTGCCAACCGAGGTTATCAGGCCTTGATATATGGGCAACCGACTTATAACGGGGTGGCAATTCTGGTGCGCGACCATCTGACCGACAGTATCAGCGCCGTCCAGAAAGGCTTTCCAGGCGAAACCGAGGAAGCCCATCGCCGCCTGATTGCCGCTACCGTCGCCGGGGTGCGAGTAATAAATGTCTATGTCCCGAATGGACAGGCGGTTGGTTCGGACAAATATAGCTACAAGCTGGGCTGGTTGGCCCAATTGCGAAGCTTTCTGGATACCGAATGTGACCCGGCCCAGCCGCTGGCGTTGTGCGGCGATTATAATATTGCGCCCGACCCGCTGGATGTCCACGACCCGGCGGCCTGGGAAGGCAAAGTCTTGTTCAGTCTGCCGGAGCGGGCCGCGCTCCAAAATATCAAGGATTGGGGTTTTAGCGATTCTTTCCGTCAGCTCTATCCTGAAGCAGTGGCCTACTCCTGGTGGGACTATCGGCAGGCAGCCTTCCGACGAAATATGGGGCTACGGATTGACCATATCTGGACGACTGCTCCGCTGATGGCCCGTTGTCAGGAGGTTACGATTGACCTCGAACCGCGCCGCTGGGAAAAACCCTCTGACCACACCCCGGTTATCGCCCGCTTTGATTAGCCTGGCTCAACCAGTTCGATAAGTTCTCCAACCGGGCCGCGCACGATAATCGCGGAAGGTGCGGCCCGCCCGCGCAAAGGTAGCCCGACCCGACTGACAATCTCGTATCCAGCCCTTTCCACCGCCTGAGCAAGCGATGAAATATCGGCTACCGGGTAGGTTGCCATCGCCAGCCCGGTTTTTTCAAAGCTGGTGGGATAAGTTTGATAATCGTAGTCGGGATGATAGGGCTTATAAATATCCAATTCCAGCCCAACCCGCTCCTTTTCAAAACCCATCAACAGCATATCAAAGCTCATTCCGGGCGGCCCACCCATGATTTCCGCCACATCGGGCTGATTGGCATACAGGTCTGTGACCGGGACGAGGCCCATAATCGCCGTCCAAAACTCGGTGACAGGTTGGCGGTCTGCCAGGCCAAAATCCACATTGCCGGGCGCATTGACCCCTTGCATCCCCTGACGCATCAGATGGGACTCGCCGCCACTGCGCTGCATCACCTGGGTTATAAAGTACTGCTCCCCGGCTGGGCCAAAGAGGGCGAAACTGCGGAAAACGGCCTTGCCCAATGGTTCTGGGCCTTCAAAACGATAGTCTTTGGGCAACGAAATGACCCCAAAGCGGGCGCGGATAGCCCTTTCGTAGGTCGCCTGAACCTCGGTTGTCCCGGTCTCAATGATTGCCATGCCGGGGTCAAAGGCCCGCGCTCCATCCCGTCCAGGCCGGGCCGTCGAGTCATTTAGTTCGACGAGCCGCACGACTGCGCCGGAATTGTAACCCCACAGGCTATAGCGCCCCAATTTTGGAGTTAATCCGGCCTTTTGCGCCGCCGATAATTGACCTTCTTCCAGCAAATCATAGCCAAAAACGGTTTGATACAGCCGAGAACTCTGCTCCCAACAATTTGTCACCACCGTTGCGGCCTGCAACTGCCCGGTAATCATATTGGTCATATTTTCTGCTCCTCCTTAATCCTTAAATAAAATACATTTAACAGAGATAGACATGATTAACAGGATAAAATTCAAAATCTTAACCGTCAATCCAGCCCGGCTAATTTTTATTGGCGCTACTTTAGAAATACCTCTGGCAAAGTCGTAAAAGTATGACCTCATTTGGCAAAATTGCGGATGTGATATAAAATACGATGTGATATATGTATGCTATTCTGCTCATTAATCGAAAACGAGGTTTTTCAGGGTGATAGTTGTAAAAGTTGGCGGCGGCAAGGGCATCAATTACGAGGCGGTCACGACTGACCTGGCAGAGTTACATCAGGCGGGCGAAAAAATCGTGCTGGTACACGGCGGCAGCTACGAAACCAATCTGGTCAGCGAAAAGCTGGGCCATCCGCCCCGCTTTGTGACCAGCATATCGGGCTATGAAAGCCGCTATACTGACCGCGAAACCCTCGAAATCTTCGAGATGGTCTATTGCGGCAAGATAAACAAAAGCATTGTGGAATTATTGCAGCAAAAAGGGGCAAACGCGATTGGCCTGAGCGGAATAGATGGGCGGCTGCTAGAAGGCCCGCGCAAGGATGCCATTAAAATCATTGATGCCGAAGGCCGACGACGGGTCTTGCGCGACGATTTCACCGGCAAAGTCGAAAAGGTCAATCTCGACTTGCTAAATTTGCTTCTGGACGCGGGCTACTTGCTGGCGATTACCCCGCCCGCCATCAGCTATAGCGGGGAAGCGATTAACGTAGATGGAGACCGGGCGGCGGCAATGGTGGCGGCGGCCCTGAAAGCAGACAAGCTGATAATTTTGAGCAATGTGCCGGGGCTGTTGCGGGATGTAAAAGACGAAAGCTCGTTGATTAGCAGCGTAAAAAAAGAGCAAATCGAACAGGCGATGGCTTTGGCCGAGGGTCGGTTCAAAAAGAAAGTTATGGGCGCAACTGAGGCGCTAAACGAAGGAGTCGGGCAGGTAGTGTTTGCCGATGCCCGAATTGAGCGGCCTATCACGGCGGCGTTAGCAGGGAAGGGAACGGTGATAGAATGAGTATCCAGGAACTCGATTTAGTTTCTCCAACAGAGCTACCAAAAGAGCTACCAAATTCAAATGTACCAAATTCAGCCGAATCAGAGCCGGAAGATTTCGCCGGGCTGAACGTGCGCGAAACCGAGGAGCGCCTGGAAGTCGGGGTTTACCCCAAACGCGAGGTTACGATAGTGCGGGGCGAGGGAGCAAGCTTGTGGGACGACACCGGACGCGAGTATGTGGATTGCGTAGGCGGACAGGGTTCCGCCGGGCTGGGCCATTGCAACCCCTACGTGGTCGCGGCCATCGAGAAACAGGCCCACACTCTGCTGAACTGCCCTGAAATTTTTTATAATGATACCCGCGCTGCCGTCTTGAAAAAATTGGCGGAAGTCGCGCCCGTCGGTCATAACCGCATCTTTTTGTGCAACAGCGGGACGGAGGCGGTTGAAGGCGGCTTGAAATTTGCCAGGTTATTAACCGGCAAGACCGAAATTATTGCAACGGTACGCGGTTTTCACGGGCGCTCAATGGGGGCGCTGAGTGCCACCTGGGAAAAGAAATACCGCGAGCCGTTTTATCCGCTTATTCCCGGTTTTAGCCATGTGCCGTATGACAATATCGAAGCGATTCGCACTGCGATTACCCCCAACACCGCCGCCGTCCTGGTCGAGCCAATCCAGGGAGAAGGGGGGGTACGCATGCCGTCGGATGATTATCTGCCCGCGCTGCGCCGCCTGTGTGACGAAACCGGGGTGCTGCTGATTATGGACGAAATCCAAACCGGCTTCTGCCGCACCGGGAAATTTTGGGGAGCAGATAACTGGGGGGTGCAGGGCGATATTACCACCGTCGCCAAATCTATCGCGGGCGGTATCCCGATGGGGGCGGTGCTGGTTCACGAGCGGTTTGGGCCACTGGAAAAGTCTACTCACGGCTCGACTTTTGGTGGAAACCCTTTGACGGCGGCGGCGGCGGTGGCCGCGATTCAGTATATGCAGGATTACAAGCTAGATGAGCGGGCCGCCGAATTGGGCGAATACTTTATGGCCCAATTGCGGCCTTTGCTGGAACGGGAAAAAACGGTAGTCCGGGAAATCCGGGGGCGCGGCCTGATTATTGGTTTGGAACTCAAGCAGAAGGTTGTTCCCTATCTCAAGACGCTGCTAGAGCGGGGAGTGTTGGCCTTACCCGCCGGGCCAACCGTCCTCCGGCTATTGCCACCGTTGGTCATCGAAAAGGCTCAGATTGATTTCGCGGCCCAGCAGATTATCGCGGTGCTTTCGGAGTAAACGCTGGTTCAGTATAGAGTAACCAAAAAGGTGGTCTTTGCTAAGCAAAGACCACCCTTTTGAGTATTATATCTGACTTACAACCTAGAGCGGCGCAGTCACTTTGTTAGTTGAAGCGTCATAGTCGAACAACTTGGCTTCCAGGTCGCCGGCGGCAGTTTTGACTATCGTCCGCAAAATCTGGAACTTGTCATTGAACTTGTAGACAATCTTGGTAATCTGCTTCAAGTCCGGGTCGGTGGATTTGCTGGGGTCAATCTCAACCACTCCAACTGGCACACCGTCAATTTTCTCATCGGGCAGAATCGTGACCGTGCTACCGGCATACTTCTTGATGGTATCCTTGTCCAGGGTTGACTGATTCAGACTGGCAATCGTGGGCTGGAACTGGGCCAGCAGTTGCGGGTCGGTGATTTTCTGCCATCCCGCCCCGGCTGGATTCAAGTAGACATCCTTGCCGATAATCACCAGCCCAATTTTCTGACCGGCGGTTTCAATGCTCATATCAAGGCTTTCGGGTTTTACAATCGTCGCCTTGATGCTCAGGGCCGTACCACTAAAAGTACCACCCAACTCCATTTTAACTGATTTGAAAGCATTCGAGGCCGTCGTCAGTTTGTCAATCGCATCCAGGGCGGCGTTACCGCTCAACTTGAGGTCAGCCGGAATGACCCCGCTATTACTTCCTCCGGCGGCAGCAGTGGTAGCGGCGGCAGTTCCGGTAGCCCCAGTTGCGCCAGCTAAAGCCGCGATCAAAGGCGCAACTACCGCTTTACCCTGCACCACCAGGATGGCGCTCTTTTTGCCCTGCAATTGCTTGCTAAACTCCTGGAGTGCGGCATCGCTTAACCCGCCACTCTGGAAGCTCTTGATGATACCGTCCACGTCATCCGATTGGAAAAATACGTCATCGTCGCCAGTCTTGGTATACACCCCGATTACGGTATTACCTACCAGAAAAGGTTTGGTCTGACCGGGAACCGCAAATTTGTAACCATTGCTGACCAAGAGCTTATCCGCCAGGTCCGCGACTTTCTCTTTGGTATCATCGGAAGCAGTGGCATTGGTAGTAAAGCCTTTAATTCCCAGCACACCGAGGCTTTTTTCAAAATAATCGGTAACTTCCTTACTAAAGGTCAATTCTTTAGCCCCCGCCGGAGTTGCTGAAGCCGCCGGAGCGGTGGTGGCTGCCGCCGTCGTAGGAGCGGCGGTAGTCGCTACGGCTGTCGTGGGGGCGGCAGTGGTGGCTACCGTTGTGGGGGCGGCAGTGGTGGCTACCGTTGTGGGGGCGGCGGTAGTTGCGGCAGTGGTAGCCACAGTGGTCGGTGCGGCGGTGGTGGCTGCCGTAGTCGCCGCGGCGGTAGTAGCTGCTGCGGTAGTTGCGGGAACCGAGGTAGCGGTTGGGTCGCCGCAGGCTACCAGCAAAGCGGCTAGAGTGATAACCAACACCAGCCCACTCGCCCGGCGATAGCTCAGATGAGTAATACGCATTAAACATGTCCTCCTTGAGAATGGAATAAATAGGTTTTGTACCTGTTACAAAAAACCAGAGATGTTAGAAATTGCTACAAGTTACTACAAGTTGCTAAAAACCAGAGATGATTGCCAACCACAAAATCAGATGGCTTATTATTTAACTTTCTTTATATAACTTCTTTGTGTGATGCAAGCGGGCAACTTTGCCCAAATTAGAGGGTTTACTTTGCAGATAGAATAATATCGAAAGCGAAAAGCCAGATTCGCAAGCCATTTTCACCTATTAACTGCCAATAATATCTGAAATGCTACCTTTGAACGTCAGCAAGCTCATTATAGTCTTCCAACATTACAATTTAGCTTACATTGTTCTATCCGCTATATACGTTATATCCGATAAAGCGATTTTGGTACTTATTCACTTTATAACTCAACCAGCCCACATCCAAAAAATAAATAGCGTCGCCCACACCACTTGTAAGCTCGCTCCAAATTTTAGCAAGAAGCGGGGCGCAATTTGGCCCGCCAGCATAAACATTGGGAAAACCGTCAATAAATAGCGGTTTATGCTCATCCAGAACATCCCATCCGTACCTTGCCGGGTCAGGAAAATTGCAATGCTCAAAATACTATAGAGCAGATAAGCGACTGGCAGTTTTTTCTGCGCCCAGATTATCGTCAGACAGATGAAAATTATTAGCAAGATGAAATCAAAGACGTTATAGAAAAGGTTGCGAGCTTGAGAAACATCAAAAAAGCCGAACAAGCCGCCGAAAAAAGATTCCCAGGGCAAGGCAAACTTGATTTTCCAGACCTCGATTAAATGATTGCTAAAGTTATAATCGCCCAGCCCAAAATAGACATAGAGCATATAGAAACCCAGGCTGGCGGGGGCAAGCAGCAAAGCTATTCCGGCCCGGTCTAGCTTGCGCCAGTTAAAGCCGCGCTGTTGCCAGTAGAGATAGGCCAAAGGCAGCACTAGAACTGCCCCTTGCAGGCGAGTAATCGAGGCCAGGGCCGCCAGTCCCGCCACTAAGAGCCAGCGTCGTTTTTCGCCATAATAAAAAGCCGCCAATACCAGCATCAGGTAAAGGGACTCGGTGTAGCTGGCAACCAGGAAAAAAGCGGTTGGAAAAGTCGCCAGAAAGAGGATTGAACGGCGGGCGACCTCGACACTGAAAAGCACCGTAGTCAGGCGATACATATAAACCAGCGCCACGATATAGGCCAGGTTGGAAACCAGTTGGGCCGCCAACATATATTGGCCTAAAAGCAGCCGTCCCAGCGTCCCGACCAAGAGCGGATAAAGCGGTGGGAAATTGGTTGTGCCATTCCCGATGCTATAGCCGGATTGGGCAATCTGAAGATACCAGTTAGTATCCCAACGCTGCCAGGGGCCAAACAGAAAAAAGGATGGCCCCCAGTGGCGTGGGTCTATATCGCGCAACAACCCTGCGCCTAGCGGAGGGTCAAGGGGGGCGATAGGGGCAAAGAAAGCGCCCAGCGCGAATAATAAAAGCCGGTGGGTAGTGAAAATGGTCAGGGCAAAAACAATCGCCGGGTCGGACATCAGGCGCGTCCGTAAAGCCCCCGCCCAGGCTCGCCAGCCCCATTCGGGGGCGACGACCAGTTCCCCGGCATCCGCCGCCCCATTGCCATAAGAAACCATTCGCCCGGCGGCGGTTGAAGCTAGAGTAGGAGCTAAAGTTTGGTTATTGCCAGCTACTCCGGTTACTTTGACCGAAGGGGTTGGGGTTGCTTGTGAAGAACCAAAAGCCGGGTTGGTATCCCGGATTCTGGTGGACTTGTTCCGTTCTGACATTGGTTATCCATCGCCTCGTCGTTGTCGTACCACCCATGGTTAAGGCTGCATCTTCTTTGACGAAAACTAACCAAGTTTTGTTTCCTTTTCAGCCCTGTCATTCTGAGCGAAGCGAAGGCTCTTTATCCTTCGCTTCGCTCAGAATGACAATTTCAAGACTGGCTGAATTGTTATTTTAATCTAATCGTAATTTCTGATTCCTGAATTCTAAAGCAATTTTTGTGCCAGTTTGTCGCCTTCTAAGATCTTAGCTATCCAAACAAAGTTTTTTTAATCGTAGCTTGTTCACTTTCACTGAAAGGTGCAATATCTGACACCATCAGATTTTCGCGGGCTTGCTGGGCAGTCTTCACGCCTACCACTACCGTCGAAATAGTCGGCTCATCCAGCACAAACCGAATGGCGGCCTGGGTCAAATTGCGGCCCGGCTGTTCCAGGAAGCGCAGGGTTTCGGCTAACCGGATTTTGTGGGAACGAAAGTGGCTGGGCCAGCTTCCCCGAATGTCGCCCGGCGGATATTGGGTATCCAGCTTTTGTTTGCCGGTCAAAAAGCCATTTGCCAACGGCTCGCTGGCAATCAAGCCGATATTATTCTCGTGGGCCAGCCCGAAAAACTGGTCGGACGGATTTTCGCTTTGCAAGAGCGAAAAGAAGTTATAGACAATCTGAATCGTGTCGGGCTTGCCGCTTTTGATACAGACCATGCCTTCCGAAACGCTACTGACCGATACCCCGTAATGGCGAATCTTTCCGGCAGCTTTTAGGTCATCCAGCAGCTCAAATATCCGCCCATCGCTGATAATCTGGCGGGAGGGATTCTGTAACTGATAGAGGTCAATATAATCCCGACGCAACCGCATGAGGCTGGCTTCCACCGCCTCCGTTATATGCTGGGACGAAAAATCTACTACGGTTTCGCCACTCGAAAAATTCCCGCCGCCTTTAGTAGCGATATAGACCTCGTTCAGGCGACCAGCCTGCCGCAGACCACGCCCCAAAATTTCTTCGCTATGCCCGTACCCATAAATATCGGCGGTGTCGAAGAAATTGCAGCCCATCTCAAGAGCAGTAGTAATCGCTTCAACCGACCCGGCATCATCTATCGGGGCGACCTCGTTGCCACGTCTCTGCCCGCCAATCGCCCACGCCCCGAAACTCAACTCCGAAACCTCGAAGCCAGTGCGTCCTAATGTCCTATATTTCATGCCTAGCCCTCACGCTCTAATACACCTTTGATTGAGTGGTTGAGAATTGCTAACCGCTGGCGGATTGCCAGTGCGCCCCAGCCTCAAATTGCAATCCTATCAACTGCTTTCTCCAAACTTCAAGCTGTATTATAACGCTAAATGCGCCCGCGTGAAAATCGGCTGGCAGGGATAAAGCGGACATTTTATTTTAACACGCGCAAATCGGGCCGAATATTGGACTTTAGCCTAATTTCTGGTTTAGATGCGGTTGCAAGCCGGGGCGGAAACCAGTATAATTAGAGGGTTAAGGCCAATGAGCCATTAGACTATTGTTTAGAATTTGTAACGATTCAGCCAGGCGTTCAAGGGCGACCTATAAGGATTTGAGGTAGGGGCGACCCTATGTGGTCGCCCTCCAATGGCTGAGTATTTACCAGGAAGTTTGCTAATCAGCAGCAAGAGGAGTTCAGGAATTATGCCCAAAAAGACGAGTCGAGCGGCTCGTAGCGTTCAAACCCAGCGGAGTACCGAGCGTAAGCCCGCCGCCCGACCCCTGGTCAACCCGGAGAATAGTCGCCTGTCCGCCCAGGCCGAGCAACCTAACCTCAGCAATAATACTATCACCCTGGTCGAAGAGGCCGAGCCAGAACTGGAATTAGCGGATACCAAAGCGACTCCTAGAATTATCGCGCCGGAAGTGCCAGCCGTAGCTAACCTGCGTTCTGCCAGTCGGCGACCTATCGCCCGCCGCACGACCTTAATGGCGAACCGTCAGCCGGTTATTTCCCGCGAAGAAGAATATGCCTATATCCGTTCCGACCTGATAACGGTAACGGCTCTCACCCTTCTGATGATTGTTCTTTTGGTAGTGCTTACCTTTATCCTCAGCTAAATAATTCCTCCAACTTAAAGCGTAAGAAAAAGAAGAGCCAGGACTAAAGCTGTCCTGGCTCTTCTTTTATTTAAGGTGTCAAGGTCTAAAAATCAGAGCGATAGCCGTTTTCAGGCTTCGCCCTTTGCCCTTCAGAGGTCATCCTGGTCGTTTTCGTCGGTGAAGTCCTCGGCTATTTCCGACTCTTCTTCCGAGCTTTCGGCCTCATCGTCGTCATCGGCATCGCCATCCCCGGCCTCATCATCTTCATCTACCCCGTAGCGTAAGACACTATCACGGGTATAAGCCCGATAACCTGCTCCGCCGGTCTTGGGTGGGAATGAAAGCCGACCACGCTGGCTGGGATGCTGATAGGTTTCCCGAATAATAATTTTCAACTGTTGTTCGCCCACGCTGGTCACAGCGGCGGTATAGCGATTACCGGAGGCGATTAAGCGGATTAGGCGCAGCGCCATCTTGGGTTCGACCTGCCCAAGCAACTCTCCATCGTGGCTTTTCACCAACAAGTTCTGGTTTTTGGAGTCCACTTCCAGAGTAACGGCATCGCCCGCCGTCAGTTTTGCCAGCACCAGCGCCGGAGCTAAATGTACTAGATTAGTCGTGCCGGTTTTACCAGTTTCCTCGATAAAAATCGAAGGTGCAATTTTCTCACGGGCCGTTTGAGCCGCGCTAAAAGAGGCGGCAGCTACCGTTTCGGGAGTAGAATCCGACGGCGAGATGGCGGAAGGAACGGCCTGATACTGCGACAGACGACCCAAATTCTTTTGGGCAATGGTATTGCCGGGGTCAGTTTGCACCGCGTGTTCGTAGGCGGCTTTGGCCTCCCCAAATTTTTTCAGTTCCAAGTAGGCTTTCCCCAACCGATTGAGGGTTTCCGAGTCGTCCGGGAAAATCCCCAAAAGTTCCCGGTTGGTCTGGACGGCCTCAGTCCAGCGACCTTCTTTTGCTAGTCTTATCGCCAAATCCGATTTTTGGCGTTTTATCCGGTTCTTTTCATCAGGTTGATATTGCGTCAAAATTACTTTCTCCGGTAATCATTGCTTTCAGATTACAGCTTCTAAATTATAGATATTCTGATTGTAATCAGCTTTTACCAAGCGGTAAAAGCGGCAATTCAATTTCGCATTGTTCGCCCTCGTTCAAGGCCTCTACGGAATTAAACATCGGTAAAGTGCGGCGACGGGTGGGCGACGTACCGGCGACCCGGCCCACTAACGACCATGGCCCAACGGTTTCGATAGTTATATCTACCAGCTTACCAGTCCAGTTGAGGCCATCGTATTCCGGCCCGGTGGGGCTTTCAAAAAAGACCGGCTTATTGGTGCGACTGCGCCCTTTCCACTTGCCTTTCTCGCGGCCTTCCACCAGAATTTCCACATCCTGCCCGATAAAAGCCCGGCTGTAGTCGGCGGCAATAGTTTCTTGCAACCGCTCGACGGCTTGTAACCGCTCGCGTTTGATTTCCAGCGGCACATCGTCCGGGTAATTTTCGGCGAGGGTGCCGGGGCGGGGCGAATAGGCTGCCACATGGACTTCGTTAAAGCGAACCCGCTCCAACAGCTCGTAGGTATGGCGGAATTGCACCTCGGTTTCGCCGGGAAAGCCGACAATAATATCGCTCGAAATCGAAGCCGTCGGGACGGTTTCACGGACAGTCGCCGCCAGTTTCTCGAAAAAGCTGACGGTATAAGGCCGCTTCATGCGCTTGAGGACGGCATCATCTCCGGCTTGAACCGGCAAGCTGAAATATTCGCAGACTTTGGGCAGGTCGGCGACGGCCTTTATCATCTTGTAGCTCATCATCTTGGGGTGGCTGGTCAGCCAGCGAATCCGCCATAGCCCTTCAATGTCATGGACGGCGGCGAACAGGTCCGCCAGGTCGGGGCGGTTGGGCAAATCGTGACCGTAGGCATCTATAGTCTGGCCCAGCAAGGTCACTTCGCGCACTCCGCGTCGGACGTAGCCCTTGATTTCCTCAACGATTTCGGCAATCGGGCGGCTCTGCTCTTTGCCCCGGCGCAGTGGCACAATGCAATACGAGCAAGTATAGTTGCAGCCGTAAATCACCGACACAAAGGCCGTCACCCCGATTTTGCTCTGAATCGTGCCAGGGCCGCTAAAGCTGGGGACAAGCGGAATTGAGGTACGGTCAGGCAGAATTTCAATCAAGCGTTGGGGGTCGAGGGTATCAAAAAAGAGGTCTACCACCGGGAAGCGCTTATAAAGCGAGCGTTTGCCCTCCTCATTGGGTGGCACCATACAACCCGTGACGGCGACCTGCAAAGTCTTGTTATTTTTCTTGAGTGGGCCAAGCGAACCGAGCTTGCCCTGGGCGCTATCCTCGGCCCGTTGCCGCACACTGCAAGTATTGAGGATAATCAGGTCAGCCTGCTCGACGGCCTCGGTGTAATTATAGCCGACCTGTTCCAGCGCCGAGCCGATGCGGATACTATCGGCGTGGTTCATCTGACAACCAATTGTCCAAACGTGGTACTGCTTCATTTTATATTTCTTCTTTTTATTTCTTTACTGAATAGCTATAACTATAAAGCCAAAGTGCGGCCTTGCCCCCTATAGGATAAATCGTATACACTAAAAAATACGGCCTCAAATTCGGGCGTATTATAGACCATCGTTGGGGCATTTACAAGCTTTATAAGCTCAGAATTTGGTCATTCTTCAATAATAGGCTTGCCAGGAGCGGTACGGGCGGCATTCCGTAGGCCAAACATTGGTTGTGGAAGTGGCGCAAATTGAAATTTTGGCCCTGCTCGGCCTGATACGATTTTCGTAATTTGTAAAAGAGCAACTTGCCCAAAGTGTAATTCAGGCCGCCGGGGTCGAAGGTGCTGCGATGGGCCTCGCGCTGGGCGGTAATGTCCTCCATCCAGGCGTTGTCCTGGTAGAACTGCATAGCCTGTGCCACCGTCCAGCCCTGGGTATGCAACCCCAACGAACAGATATAGCGACAATTGCGGACCAGGGCCTCTTGCAATTGAGCCAGCCGTAGTTTGGCGTAGGCTATCGGGTCGGAATTGCCGTAACCTTCTTCCAGCATCATCTGTTCGCAATAGTGCGCCCAGCCTTCGACAAAGCTGTAACTCGACAGATTTTTAGAGGCCCGCGAGGGAGAATGGCGGGCGTGAAGATGCTGCAAATAGTGACCGGGGTAGGCTTCGTGAATCGAAAAGACCTGGATTACCGGACGATTGAAGCGGCTCAACCAGCGTTCTTGCTGGTCGGCGGGCCAATCGGCATTGGCGGGGGTGATATAGAAATGGGCTTCGGTGGCGACGGTTTCAAACGGGCCGGGGGTTTCCATATCGGCAAAGACCCAGCGCATGTAGACCGGCATTTCTTCGACCAGGCAGCGCACTTCGCTAGGCATATCCACCAAATCGGCCTCTTGCAAATGCTGGCGGATGCCCTCTAAATATTGGCGGGTGGTGCTGACTACCGCGTCATTGGGAGGATGGTCGGCGCTCATCTGGGCCAAGACCTCCTTGACGCTCAGACCGGGAAAAGACTCGGCACAGATGGCTTGTACCGCCGCCTGATTGCGCTCCATATCCTCAACGCCGATTCGCAGGACTTCTTCCAGCGGCAATTCGACCATATCGCCCCATTTGAGCATGGCGGCATAGTTTTCCGGGCCGATGGCGAAATCTTCGCTGGCGGTTTCGAGCCGTGTTCGGAAAAACTCGGTGTAGCGTTCCAGAGCAACCCCGGCGGTGGCGCTGGCCTGGGCCAGGCGGGTTTGCAAGGCGGTATCCTCTAAACCTTCGACCCGGCCTAAATCTTCCTTATAAAAGCGGGCGAACCCGGCGAAAGTCTCAATCGCGATTTCGAGCGAGGCGCGGGGCAAGGTCGGGGCGAGTTTCTGCATCAATTGTTCGACCAACCGAGGGGTCGCCTCCAGATGGCGGCACAGGGCTTCGACCCGTTGGGCGAGCGGGGCATAGTCGCGCTTGAGGTAATTGCTGGCATCGAAAACGTAGAAATAAGGCATCACCGGGTTGCGCTCGTAGAATTGCAGTGGGCCGTGCCGCAGCCGCTCGAATTCCAGCTGACTTTCCAGCAGCCGATAATCAAACCGCGCCATCATATCCAGCCCTGCGACATCCAGCCCTCGCAACTCGCCCAAAAAGCTATCGAGCTGCCCGCGCCACCGCTCGATGCTTTCCGCCGAAAAGTCGGGCAACTGCCCATCGTACTGGTGCAACCCCAGCAAAAAAGTGGCGTTGTGGGGATAAAAAGCGTTGTAGCTATCCAAAAAGCGATTAGTTATGTCAAGCAAATCAGGGTTTGGCATGGGTCTCCGTTCAAAATTAGTCGGGTATAGTCTCGTTCAAGTCCTCAAACTGATTAATCCGCACCGGGGCATGGTTCGGCAAGTGAGCGATGATTTCAAGCTGTCCGCCCATCGCCTCGATATACGAACGCAAGGTGCTGACATACATATCGGCCCGCCGCTCGATTTTCGAGACCTGGGCCTGCTTCACCTTGAGAATACGGCCCAACTCCTGTTGCGACTGAGCCGCCGCCTTGCGAAGCTCCCGCAGGGTCATCTCTTCAGCAATCAGCCGGGCCGCCTCCTCATGAATCGCCTTTTGTTCTTCTTCGGGCAACGAGGCCATTACTTCCTCAAAAGTTCTCGCCATCTTCTTTCTCCAATTCCAGGTTTTCGAGATGTCTTTTGTAACGCTGTTCTGCTATCGCAATGTTTTCTTTATACCATCGTTTATCATTTTGCTTATTTCCGCCAACCAACAAAATCACCCGCCGCTTTGGGTCAAAAACGAAAAGTACTCGCCAGGGGTCTCCCTGATATTGGACTCGTAGCTCTTTCAGGTTAGCCACTTTTGACCCTTTGAGCGTGTCAACCAGTGGTCGGCCTAGCGTCGGCCCAAAGTCGCCGAGCTTTTCTACATTTGCAAGTATGGAGCGTCGCACCCCTGAAACTTGTTCTAGTAACCACTGCTCAAAATCAGGGTCAAATAGTACAGTCCATTGCATGTAGCATTATATTCCTTTCGTGGAATAGTTCAAGAAGCTGCTTTGCCTACTGCCTCATTATACTGGTCTATCTTAAAGCCCTAGCCGACGACCTGCAAATGGCGGGGATACTGGTTGAGGGGTTCGGCCCCGGTGTCGGTGACGACAAAGACATCCTCGATCCGTGCGCCGAATTTATCGGGGATAAAGATGCTTGGCTCAATCGTGAAGGTCATCCCGGCTTCCAGCAAAGTGGTATCGCCTTCGCTCAAGTAGCAAGGTTCGTGAACATCGAGGCCGATACCATGTCCCAGGCGATGAAAGAAATACTCGCCATATTCGGCCTGCTCAATTACCCGGCGGGCGACGGCATCGGCGGCTTCCCCGGTCAGCGTCCCGGCTTTCATGGCATGTTGGGCCTCGGTCTGGGCCTGAATCACTAAATCGTAGACCCGCAAATACTCGGCGGGCGGTTCGCCAATCCAGACCGAGCGCCCGAAATCGTTGCAATAGCCCTCGAATACGCTGCCATAATCGAAACTGAGCGACATCCCATACTCCACTACCGGCGACCCGGTGCTATGCGAACCACCCGAGCCGGGATGCGACCCCCGCCCAATCCCAGGAGCCATCGGTATCAGGGTGGTCGGGAAGGACTGGGCTTCCGCCCCCAGTTCGCCCATCTTGCGGTCAATCTCGCTGGAAAGCTCGTGATAGGCTAGACCGGGCCGCAGAATGGTCATTACATAGGCGTGAACCTCATCAATAATTGTAGCAGCCTGACGCATCAACTCGATTTCGGGCGCAGTCTTTTTGCGACGCAGGGCGGTCAGGAGCGGCCCGGCAGAAACGAACTCGACCCCCGGCAACAGCTTTTGCAAGTTCAAGAGGGCCGTCCCCCAGGTGCGCTCCTCGAAAGCCAGCTTTTTGAGCGGCCCGAACCCGCTCAACAGCTTCCGCATATGTACTTCCGGGTCGGCGGTATCCGGCAGAATCGCCAGTTCCAGGCCGGGCGGAAAGCTAGCGAAACGGGTCGCCATGCGTGGCAACGAAAAGACTGGCGCACCGCTTTGCCCCAGCAAAAGCCCGTGAACCCAACCACCGTTATAGTTCACATTGCCATAGGTCGGGACATGGCGCTTGAGGCCCGTCAGATATTGCAGCGCCGCCGACGGTGGCAAAAAGAGCAGGTCAATCTGCTCACGGGCCATCAAACTGCGCAACCGTGCAATCCGCTCGGCGTAATCAAAATTCGCTTTCGATAGGGACATTTTATTCTCCTTGAAAAGTGGTCAGTGATCAGTGATCAGTGGTCAGTGGTCAGTAGAAAAGTGCCGAGTGCTGAGTACTGAGTAAATACCGTCGCCGGATTTCAATCGTAAATCGTAAATTCCCGCAATCCTACATTTTCTGACCACTGATCACTGATCACTGCTAACCGATTGACATCAAAAAGACCGCCATCGCTGCAACGGCCCAGCATTTGTTCAAGCATCATATCGGCGGTGACGATGCCCCAGCCCAGTCCGTGTCCGGTGAAACCAACTGCGTAATATATCCCGGTCGAGGCGGGGGCGAGTTGGCCGGAACGATATTCGAGGGGGGTCGCCGGTACGAAAGGCTGCTTTATCGGCGGGAACACGCCCGGCACTTCTGGTAACTGACCGACCAGCGGTAGGCCGTCCACCGAAAAGCCCATAGTCCCGGCCCAACGGCGCACAATCGGGGCAGCTTTCGCCACATCGGGGAAATATTTTTGCAGAAATTCTTCGAGGGTTGCCTGTAGCCAGGCGGTTGGGGCATCGTCGTAGCCGACTTCAAGCTCCTTGTGACGGCTACGCCCGCCGCCCAGCAGAAACGAGCCGTCCTCAAGCTGGCGGAAATATTCGTAGCCGTAGTTTGCATAGGCCAGTTTGTCCATGACCCGGTGCTTGAGTGGGGCAGTCATCAGGATTTGCGCCCGCACCGGGGCAACCTTATCATCGAAATAGGGCGAAATCTGGCGAGACCAGGCATTAGTACAGAGCGCGACCTGCTCACAATTGACCGTCACCCCCCGCGCCGCCACCTGCAACCGCCCATTGACCGCCTGAATCGCAAAGACTTCCGCCGGAGCAAAGAGCTTGACCCGCTGCTCCGGCGCATTTTGCACCAGGGCATTCACCAAACTCACCGGGTCAATCCCGAAATCGTTGGGTTGCGAAATCGCCGCCCCAAACCCCCGCTCAAACGGGTCATTCGGGCTGAAAATGACCTCGAAACCATCAGCCTTCATCATCTGATAGGCGCGGGTCAAGAGGGCGCTTTCGGTCTTGTCAATCGCCAGAATATAGCTGCCGCAATCTATATGGGGGACACCAAAAGCCGCCACTAAAGCGCGGGTCTTGCGCTGGTTTTCCTGGGTCACTCGCCAGAGTTCCCGCGCCCGCTCGCGTCCGAAGCGGTCCACTCCGGTGGCATAATTGTCCGCCGCGCCCATCAGACACATTCCGGCATTGCGTCCAGTTGCGCCCGCCGCCGGAAAGCGCGACTCCAAAAGCGCCACCCTCCGACCATTTTGAGCCAGAGTGTAGGCGCTATATGCCCCGATAATCCCCGCCCCGATGACCGCCACGTCACATTCGTAGCTGGTCGTAGCTTTCGCAGGTTGCTGCCAGACCGAAACACTCATTTTTATTTCCTTTTGGCAGTGGTCAGTGGTCAGTGGTCAGAAAATTACAGGGTGGCGGATTGAGAAGTCCAGCTAATATTTTGGCATTTAAACTCAAAACTTTTTTACTGACCACTGACCACTGACCACTGACCACTGCTCACCCATCTCCCAAACGATGTATCTCGCGCAATCGCTCAAGCTGGGCTTCGGCGATTGGCGCGGGGATGGTTTCGATATGCTCTCGACTTAAAAACTCGGTAGGTTTGCGCTCTAAAGGCATCATGGCTGGGTTAGGGTGCTGGCGTACCGCCACACAAAGCTTAAACACCTGCCAGCCCAGTAACCCTGCCAAAATTGAAGCCAATAAATCCGCCGGAAATGTCTTGAAAACCACATACACGATGGTTAAGGCCGCAAGACCTATCATCAGGAATACCCCAATCTGCCAGTAATCACTACGTTGTGTCATGGCTTATTCATCTCCTTATAAAATTGTAGCTGGGTCGGTAGCCCTGGTTTACAGTCCAAACCAGACCTTCAATAAACCGGGTGAACGAATTGCACTCCGGCTGGCTTGCTACCGGCCCAGTGATTAACGCCGCGAACTTCTTTGCTTTGCTGATTTTAGAAATAATCGGTTATCGTCGCTATAGCCCAGGCTTATCCGCGCCTGCCGAACAAGCCACCTTTGGGCGGAGCTGGCTCGACCACCGGCACAGAAGGCATAACTGGACGCGGTGGCACCATCGGCGGTGCTACCGGAACATTCTCCGACCTCACGGCAGCGGCAGGCTGGTTAGCCTTGCCGGGAGTGCTTGCCAGCGTTCCCGGCCCACCCCGTGTTACCGGCGGGATAGGTTTGGGAGGACGACCACCCCGCACCGCACCGCCCCCCGGCAGAATGAACGACCAGCGCCGCAGACTAACAATGTCCCAGCTATCATTAAAAACCTTGCGCTCCCACTTTGGTTCTTCTTCGCGCTCGCCCAAATCTTGATTTAGCTGCTCTACCGAGTCAGCCATATCTTCTATCGCTGCCTCGAACCATCCAAACAGGGTATTTTTCTGAGGTTTACGCATCGTCTGCCTCCCGGAGTAAGTCTTGTGGCAAGGGCGGGTGGCCCTTACTATTTTAGTAACCGACTATTTCTGGTAAGGCCATAATAACATAGCTTTTGGTCATATTCCAGAAATTTGCAGCCTAATGTTTGCGAGATTTCAGATTAAAAATACAAACCCAAAAATTGGGTTGGGATGTCCCACACTGGGCAATCCGGCCTACTTTTTTATATTTGTCCACTAAAAACCTTGAACTTTGAACGGTTATAGGCTATAATAGATTTTATGTTCTATAAAATAGCTAGGTAAGGAAAAGAGGCCGCGAAAATAGTCTAAAAGTACTAGCTATGTGAACCTAATCTGGTACTATTTTACTATGACATCCCTTTACATAAATGTAATAGTATGCTAGTGTTGCTCTGTACCAAGACCTTTTTTCAGTTGCAAATTATACTAACCGGAAGATTTAAAAATTACCTGTTAAAATATAATAGACTTTCTCCCAACGTTTGTTAGCTGGTTACAGGAATAACTTAGACCAGTCGCCAGGCTTGGCCCAGGTTCAAGTTCCGGCAGATGAAAGCTCTGAGTTTAACCAGTTAATAATAGCCAGCCCTGGCTGGTTGCGCGACTTCCCAATGGAGGGCCTACCACTACCGGACTACACCGGATTATAATGGAGAGATAGCAATGAGACCACACCAAAATAACGTGATAACCTACATCCCAAAAGAAACCCAGGACACCGAAGAACCTGCCAGCGATATGGGGACAATTCGGCGCGGGTTGTGGATGTATACCCACAAACTGGGTCTGAATTTCAGCCTGGTACTTTTGCTGGCACTATCGTTTCAGGGCTTTGTAGCCATCTTTATTGCCCTTAATGGCCTCAAAACGCTGCCCTTCGTCAGCAATATTCCGCCCAATGATAATGTCGCCCAGATTCTTAGCAATATCGGCCTGGTATTGGTGGCTTTTATTATCCAGGGCCTGATTATCGCGGAAATGGCCCAGGTGGTGTGGTTGCGTCATCCTGACCGCCTCAAGGTGCGCCTGATGAGTGGCTCAATCTGGTGGTGGGTCATGTTGACCGCCCTGCTTTTCAGCATTGTGATAGACTTTTTGATGCTGTTTTTGAGTGTGACCAGTAAGACCAATCTGGGGGAAGCCTGGCAACACGTAATGCGAAACCAGATGTCCGGTCTTACTATTTTGTTAGTATCGATTCTCAATTTCCTGAGCTTGCTGCGCTGTGCCGCCGTGATGAGAACCAGCACTAGCTCCGAAATCCGCCGCGAAGTCGAGGAAAGACTCAACGCCATTTCGGAAGAAATTCTGATAGATGCTGGAGATAGCGCCCGCGCCAAAGCCGCCCAGGTCTGGAAAAAGCTTTCGGTCAACCCACAACGCTTTATTCCGATTCACGACTCGGTTTTGAACCTGATTTCGCAAAATCATCCGTCGCTAGTCCCACCACAATTGGGGGGCGATACCTGGGCTTATGATTTTACCGGCAATACCTTTGCGGTCATTCCGCCCGATGTCCATCAGGCGCTCTTGCAGAACCGCTATCGCCTAACCCGCGATGCCAAAAAAGGCCGCATGGAAGGTGATGAGAATGAAGTGCTGTGGAAGTTGCCACCCACCGATATGGCCGAGATGATTGGCTTCAATATGGAAACCTATGGTAAGCCGCGCTTTGTGGACATTACCGAACCAGAAACTCCCAAATATCTGACGCGCCCGGTTGAGTTCGGGGCGCTCGGCCTTTCCGACAATCAATTTACTACCACGCAGGGTTTCCCGAATGCTGCACCCAAACCGGTCAATGTAATGTCGCAGGAAATGGCTTTGCCCGCGATGTCGCTCCAGCCGATGAACCCGCCGATAAATGTGCAAACCGCCAATACCCAGCAGTTTGCCGCCATCGCCCAACCCGGTCAGCAGAGTGTGGTTTCAACTCCTTCTTCCTTTGCGGCAAGCTTGACTCCCACCGAGAAAGCCCTTTTTGGCTCGTACCTGACCCATGTGGTTTTCCCGCATGTTCATGGTTCAAAATTCCCGCAAGGCGTTCCCGACCTGAGCATTTTTGAGGTCTTCGACCAGATAGAATTGCAATGGTACTATCGCCACTGGAAGAAGCAAAACGGCGCGAGAGTGTAATAAAAGTGGTCGGTGGTCAGAGAAATGCAGTCCTAAGTGCTGAGTGCTGAGAAAATTCGGTTAATAGCTGAGAGCTTTGACTTAAAACTTTCCCTGCTAACCATTGACCACCGAACACCGACCACTACCCATGAAAAGCGAGTTTGAACGTACAGCTAAAATGTTGGAGCAGCTAGAGGCCGACGACAATCGTCACGGCCTTACTTCGTGTTTTGGGCTGACACCAATTGGTGAAGTAATTTATTTTGATGAGGTAGGTAGCCCCTGTCGCGCTCACCTCGCCGGGAACGCTCTGGTACGCGGCAAGGTGGTAAACCTCGGCACAATGCCAGTGCAGGTCATTTCCACTGAAGAAGCTTTTCAGCATATTTCCCAGCGAGTTCGACAAGAATATAATAATCGGTATCAAGCTCAGGTGATGGAATATCGCCAGCGTCAGGTCGCCCGCCCCCGCCAGCGCCGTAGCCTGATTGCCGCCGCCGGGCTGGTTATCATCCTCGTTTTTGGGGTGCTAGTCTGGCAAAACGCCTGGAATATTCCCGCCGGGCTTTCGCAGGCCGAGGCTAATCTCAAGAATTTTTATGGAGAGCGCGGGGTGAACATCGGCGGCTACAAAGATGTCCCGATGATTGTCCAGCCGGGTAGCTATAATCCGCTTGGCCCGGTTTCAATATCCCGCGAAGTATTTCAGGAGTTTCTGAGCGAACTAAACAGCCCGGCCCTGCCCGAAGCCGCCACAATGTACCAGACCTGTCTGGAAGAGGGTTGTGACCCGGCTTTAGCTCTGGCCTTTTTTGAACACGAATCGAGCGCCGGTAAGCAGGGGGTCGCGGCCTATACCAAATCGCTAGGCAATATTCGCTGCACCTCCGGCTATGATTGCTTTAGCACTGAGGGCAACGGTTCGTTTCGGCGCTACAAAACCTGGTCGGATGGATTGCGTGACTGGGCCAAACTGATGCAATATTACAAGGACGAATGGAAACGGGTCAGCCTGGAAGATATAGTCCCCAAGTATGCCCCCCAAGCCGACAACAATAATGAAGCGGCTTATATTGCGATGGTCAAACAACGGGTAGACAATCTCCGCAAGCGCGAGAGTTCGTTAGCCGCCGCCAAGAACGGAGAACTGCCCATCGGCAACCCGGTCTATGAAGATGACATGGTGATTACTCAGGGATTTCATGCCAAGCACCCGGCGATTGATATTGCCCGGCCCGCCGCCGTTGCCCTCGGCACCAAAATTCATACTACGATTAGCGGAGTAGTGACGGTAGTTCGCAATGACCCGCTTTACGGCAATCGGGTCTTTGTCAATAACGGGGTCTTTACGGCCCAGTATAATCACCTGACCGACGAATTTCAGGTGCAAAACGGGCAGGTGGTCAAGCGGGGGGATGTCATCGGCCTGATGGGTAATACCGGCAACAGCACCGGCCCACACCTCGATTATCAGCTCTACCAGGGCAAGCAACTCCTCAACCCAATGGATTGGGTCTATCGCCGAACTTAGAGACAATTTAACAGGGATAGACAAGATAAATTATAAAATCCTGTTTATCCCTGTTAAATATATTTGTAATTTAGTTCAGGGAGCTTTTTGACATCGGATAGCTTTTGAGGCGGTCAAGTTCCTGGCGGAGGGCCTTTAAGTCTGCGGCAAGTTTGTGATTTTCGGCGATTGCGCCCCGTTGTAGCTGATTTAGTTGAGCTTCCAGTTCATCTAGCCGATTAGCGGCATCATAGGCTTGCTGATTTACCCGGCTTATGTCTTCGCGGGTAGGTAGGCCCATCGCCTGTAGCCAACGAGCATTCCACTGCTGAACGATTTCTTGTGATTCCACCAGAACTTTGACATACTGACTCGACCATTGGCTAAAAGCATTGCTGGGAGTGGTCGCTTTCAACCACTGATTCCAGGTCTGCAACCCGGCGTTATAATATTGCTGCCATATGCCAAAAAAGTTGGGATTACTGAATGGGGATGAATTGCGGGACTCTCGCATCTAATCTCACTGACCTTTCTGCATTAGAACTTCATTAACCACATTGTCAATAAGTGCATTTTACACATAGATGGCCGCTTGTCAAGCATTTAGCGATGCGCTATAATATAACTTGCATTTCAATTTTTTAATAATAGCAGGTCGGCTGATTTTTGTCATCAGACTAGCGTTGTCGGTTAGCACTCAAATAGCACTCAAAGAAGAGGTTGCATCATGCCTTTCGCTCGCGCCAATGGCGTTGAAATTTTCTATGAGGTCTACCAACCGTTCCCAAATAATAACGATAGCGCCGCGCTAGACCCCACCCCGCTTTTGCTGATTATGGGGCTGGGCCTCAATAGCCTAAGCTGGAGAAAGAACCTGGCGGGGCTGGTCGCCCGGCACACCGTCATTACCTTTGATAATCGCGGCACCGGGCGCTCCACCAAGCCGGACGAACCGTATAAGCTTCGAGAGATGGCCCGCGACGCTATCGCGGTGCTGGACGCGCTGAATATCCGGCGGGCGCACATTTATGGCTTTTCGCTGGGCAGCCTGATTGCTCAGGAATTGGCCCTGAATTACACTCATCGGGTTAAAAGCTTAATTCTGGGCGCGACCACCGCCGGGAACTTGCGGCACGTGGTATCGCCGCCAGGGGTGATTGAAACAATGGTGGAGCGGGGGTGGGTCGAACCGGCCCAGGCCGCCGATATGGTAGTCCCGGTGATTTACAGCCCTGATTTTATTGAGAACCACTCCGACCAGGTTGCCGCCGACACTGCGACCCGGTTGGTATATCCTACCCCACCCTACGCCTACCGTCGTCAGATGATGGCGGCCTTTTATCACGATACTTATGACCGCCTCGACCAGTTGCCAATGCCAGTCTTATTAATTACCGGGACGGAGGATTTACTGATAGTCCCGGAAAACTCGCGGCTACTGGCCCGCCGCATTCCACGCGCCGAACTGGTCGAACTGCCCGGCGCAGGTCACTATTACACTAGCGAACAGCCCCAGGCCTCTAATCAGGCCGTCCTCGAATTCCTGGCAGGGGTCGGGGGCAGAGGAAAGTTTTGAGTTTAACTAGGGGTGCTAATTGCTGAGTGAATTTAATCTCGCTATTCGGTATTTAATTCAAAACTCAAAACTATTTTTCTGACCACTAACCACTGACCACTGTTCAAATGCCAGGCTGGTAATGAGCAGATTGAGGGGTACAAGTTGAGCGGTCAGGCGACTCCAGGTAGTATTGATGTGAAATTCGAGCGGAAGCGGGGTAACGACATAAATCAGCAGATAAAATCCGGCCTGCCCTATCAACAACGCCAGCAAAATCAGAATTAGTAATGACCGACGGTTGGGCCGCGCCAGGAGTGCGAAAGCACTGAAAAGCGGCAGCAGACCTAGCAGCAAGTATGCCCCGTCTGGCCGGAAACGTTCTCCCAGCAATTCGGCAATAGAGGCCGAGCGTTTGGGGACTTCCTCGAAAAAGCGCGAGGCCGAAAAAGCCCCCGCCAAGTCGGTGGTATAGCCATTTAACCGGGTAAATAAATTCCAGCCGCCCACCGCGATTATCATTATCCCCAACCCGACCCATAGTCTCCGATCAGCCAGATAAAGCCGCCATTGCCCACGCTTGAGAAAAAGACCCAACCCGATAGCTAACAGACCCAACAGCAAAAATGTTATACCCTCGTTTTTGAGGGAGGCCGCCAGCGTTCCCGCTAATAAGGTCAGTCCCAGATAGGTTGGGCCATCTTCTTTGGTTTCCAGCCACAAACTATAACTGACCCCAAAAAACAGGAAAGCTACCCCGACCTGAAAATCCGCCAGCCCCATAAAATCGGTGGCATATATCAGTCCGAAAACCGGGGAGAGCGAAACCAGTAATAAACTTAAAGCCGCACAGACCGGGGCGGGCAACCTCCGCCGGGCATAGCCATAGAGCAAGCTCATTCCTGCCAGGGCAAACAGGCCAGTGATACCGAAAGCCAGCGACTCATTGAGGCCCGCTCCTAACATATAGAAGCCAGCTACCATAAGGGGGTACGCTACCGGATAATCCAGGTGAGCGTAAGCCGCTAAATCAGTTAGATTCAAGCTACCATTCAGATAGAAAGCTTTGGCCTTGTACATCCAGATTGCTGAACCGTCTACGCTAGTCAGGGGAGTTGTTACCTGGGCCGCCAACAGCCAAACCCATACCAGGCCCAACAGAGTCAGCAATAAGCCTTCGATAACCCAGCCACTTACCTGCCAGCCACTCGCTTTAGTCGGAAAGCGCGGCCAGAGCCATCCTCCTCGCCGCAAGTTGAGCAAAGCTAACCCAGTCAGGATTAACAACCAGGGGCCATAGAGCAAAAAGCCGACAAAGGGGATGTGTAGCAAACTATACAAGGCCAGTTGCAGCGCCAGACTACCCATTCCCAAAAGAACTGCCGCACCCAAATTGATCCAGCGCGGCAATCTCAACTCTAAGGCTGCCAACTCCAAACGCCCGATAGCGTAGCAGATTAGGCCATAGGCTAAGGGCCAGGCCATCTGTAAACTTTGTAAAAACGGTAGTTGCAAATGCTTTCCTTAGATTAAAGCAGAGCTAATTTTAGAGCAAGCTGCCCAAACCAAATCCAGGTGGGCTGCCTAGTTTAATTTTTTTGAAAGATGCCCAGCCAGTCCAAACCTTGCTGACTGAAATAAAGCCGGGTGTAGCCGACTGGCTGGGGCAATAGCTCTCCGGCGCAATCGGCATTTTTGCAGCGCACCAATATTATTAGGCTGGGAACGCCCTGGCTTTGAACCTTTGCCAAATCGCTTTCGTAGCTAAAAGGCCGGGGATACAGCCAGTAGCGCACAAAGTAATCCTGTCCGCTCACCTCGTAATTAGCGACAATCGCCAGCTTTTTATCCAGCGGAAGATGCAGACTGGCAAATACTAGCCCTTCGCTAAGAATACCGTGTTCGGTAGCGTTCAGCCCGGCTATTTGCAATTTCTCATAATCGGCAGAAATATTCTGGAAAGGTTGCGGCCCGCTCAGGCGCGGGCCAACTTTGGCAAAGGCTATCAAGGCCAGCCCGATTACCACTCCAAAAACCAAGATTATAGCTATTTTAGGGATAAGTCGCCTGACTTGCTCACCGAAAGCGGTTAGGTTTTGCCAGAGGCGCAAGAGGGGAGGAGATTTTTGCAAAAGCTTTAGTAGATATTGGCTCAAAGTGGGCGCATCTGCCGAGCCTAACGGCAATCGCAAGGCGGCATACCAAAAAAGCCCACCCAGATAACCTATCGCAATCAGCCAGACCCCAAAAGTGACGAAGTGAATTGAGCCAATTCGTAGCAACAAGAGCAAGGCCAAGCCCATCAAGCTCATTCCTACGATGCAAAGCCCCATCGCCCCATAACCGGCTATCGCCAACCGAAAGCGCCGGGCGACCCACCCTAAACCGATTGCCGCCAACCCGATAACGGGCAATGCCCCAAAAAGCCACATGCGCTTTGCCAGCCCCGACCAGGCCTCAGTTTTATCTACCGCAATACTTTTGACCATTGTGCCGAGCAAGCGGCGGTCTTTGGGAGGCTGAAATGGCATACTGAGGATTTCTAGTTTGAGGCCGGAGAGAAGTTCGGCGGGCGGCGGGGTAAATTTCAGGTTAAAGGTTTGAAAGTCGGGGTTTTTCGGGTCGGGACGGATTTGAGCAAGCTCGTGACCGTTTGCCAGCACCCGGATTGGGGCATCCGGCCCACCCGCAATTGCGGCGCTGCGTAATTCCAAGTCAATTTTTAGGGGCTTGTTCACCTGAAAATCAAAGCTTATCGCGGCTTGCGATTGGGTCCAGACATAATAATTTCCAGCCTCATCGCGCTGCGAGCTATAAAACCCCTGGGTCTGGCCTTCCTCGATTATGGTCGCCAGTTGATTGGAGACATAGCGCAATTGCAGGCGCGGCTGAGTGACAAAGATAGCCAATAATGCGACTAGCGCCAGGATACCCAGCCGCCATGTGGCCCATTCCCAGGCCGGGCGCTGACCGGAAGGGCCAGCCGGGGCTATACTCTGGTCCGAAGGCGGGGTACTAATCATGGGCGGCGGCTATTTTTTCTCCTGGGCCGATTTTTTGCGGCTTTTGGCTTTGCCAGTGCCGTTAGGGTGATAGCCATTAGTGCTGACCTCGGCGGAAAGTGGCGCATCGCTCACTTTGGACAGGGCGATGTCCAAAACTTTTTCTACATTGTCTACCAGCACGAATTCCAGTTCCTGCCGCAGTTCGGGCGGCAAGTCGTCCAGGTCGCGCTCATTCATGGCCGGTAAAATCACCAGCTTAATCCCGGCCCGTCGCGCCGCCAAGACCTTTTCCTTGACCCCGCCTATCGGCAGGACTTTGCCGCGCAGGGTCACTTCCCCGGTCATAGCAATATCGCCATGCACCGGACGACCTGTTAAAAGCGAGACAATCGCGGTGGTCATGGTGATACCGGCGCTAGGGCCATCTTTAGGGATTGCCCCCGCCGGAATATGGATGTGCAAGTCATTTTTATCAAAGAAATCGGGGTTAATCCCTAGCTCTTTGGCCTTAGAGCGGACATACGACAGGGCGGCCTGAGCCGATTCTTTCATCACCTCGCCGAGCTGCCCGGTGACAATTAGTTGCTTACCGCCCGGCATCTGGCTGGCCTCGATAAACAGAATATCACCGCCGACTTCGGTCACAGCCAGGCCGGTAGCTACGCCAGGCTGCTGGGTGCGCTCGGCGACATCGGCAAAATAGCGCGGCTTGCCCAAATACTCTTTAACCTTTTCGAGATTCACTGCCACTTTTTCGCTCTTGCCTTCGGCGACCCCCCGCGCTACTTTTCGCAATACAGTAGCGATTTCGCGCTCCAGATTGCGGACTCCGGCCTCGCGGGTATATTCGCGAATAATCCGCCGGACCGCGGCTTCCTCAATTTCGACATCAGCCTCGGTCAGGGCATGGGCGCGGAACTGCTTGGGAATCAAGTGCTGAAAGGCGATATGTACCTTTTCTTCTTCGGTATAGCCCGCCAGTTGCAGAATCTCCATGCGGTCACGCAACGGCGCAGGAATCGGGTCGAGCAAATTGGCAGTAGCGATAAACATGACCTTTGATAAATCAAACGGCACGTCTAAATAATGGTCGCGGAAATCGCGGTTCTGCTCCGGGTCGAGGACTTCCAGCAGGGCCGAACTGGGGTCGCCCCGGTAGTCCGTCCCAATTTTGTCCACTTCATCCAGCATAAAAACCGGGTCATTGGATTCGGCCCGCCGGATAGCCTGGATAATCCGGCCCGGCAACGCCCCGATATAGGTGCGGCGATGTCCCCGAATTTCGGCCTCGTCTCGCATGCCGCCTAATGACATCCGAGTAAATTTGCGACCCAGAGCGCGGGCGATGCTCTGCCCCAAACTGGTTTTACCGACCCCCGGTGGCCCGACAAAGCACAAAATCGGCTCACGCGGCCCGCTATAATTATGGACATCCTCATAGGTCAAAGGCCCATCATTGAGCGGGGTAGCCTCGCCGATGGCCTCGGAGACCGGGGCGGGGTCGGTACTTTCAGGCGGAGCAGGCGGTTTCAGCCGATCATTGCGGAGTTTACGCACCGCCAGATATTCCAGAATCCGCTCTTTAATCTTCTCAAGGTCATAGTGGTCTTCGTCCAGCACTTTTTTCGCCACCAGAATATCCAGGGGCGCTTCGGTGCTTTTGTCCCAGGGCAAGGTTGTCAGCCAATCCAGATAGCTTTTGATGACCCCGTATTCGGCGGCAACCGGCGGCAACTTCGAGAGGCGGTCCAGTTCACGCTCGGCCTCGCGGCGGGCTTCATAGGGCATTTTGGATTTCTGAATAAGCTCACGCAACTGGCTGACTTCGGCGGTCTGCGGGTCGTCCTCGCCCAACTCTTTCTGGATGGCCTTAATTTGCTCGCGCAGGAAATACTCGCGCTGGGTCTTGCTCAGTTCATCCTGCACCTGGGTCTGTATCTTGCGGCCCAATTCGAGGACTTCCAGCTCTTTGGTCAGGAAAGTGTTGAGCCGTTCCAGCTTGGTTTGGACATTCGGAACTTCCAAAAGCTCCTGGCGCTGCTCCAAATCCATTCGCACGCTGGTCGCAATCAGGTAGGCCAACTGGCGGGGGCGGTCAACGTTAATCGCGGTCATCAGCAGTTCATCGGGAATTTGGGGGACAAGGGCCACCAGGCGCTGAAACAGGGCGATAGAATTCCGCATCAGGGCTTCGACTTCCAGGCCGCTGGTTTCTTCATCCTCGATAACCTCGATATTGGCGGTCAAGTATGGCTCGGTTTGCAAATATTCGACAATCTGGATTTTTTCGAGACCCTGTACCGCCAGCCGAATCGTACCGTCCGGCACTTTTAAGAGTTTATGGACTGCCGCGACAGTCCCGATGGTATAGCTATCGCCAATCCCGGCCTGCTCGACTTCCATATTCTTCTGGGCCACCAGCCCGACCAGGCGCGGCCCATCCTGGGCCATCAAGTCTTCAATCAGCTTAATCGAGCGCTCCTGCCCGACTGCCAGAGGAAAGACCGTCATAGGATAAACGACGGTATCCTTGAGTGGCAAAATTGGCAGCATCGTCGGGATTTCGGGGGCGGACATATCCGGCACCTCGTCCTCATCCACAGAAGGCGGAGGCGGAGGGGCTTTCGGTTTGCGGTTTTTGACCGATTTTTTGGGAGCAGGTTCACCTTCGACAAGCGGAGCGCTCTGGCTGGCGGCTATTTCCGGCTCACTGGCCTCAGTTTTTTTGGATTTCGATTTGACCGCGACTGAGGCAGCCTCGGTAGTGGCTTTCTTGTTCTTTGGAGTCTTTGGTTTTTTCTCCTGGTCTTCCGCCATTTTTCCTCCCACCTAACCCGACTGAGCAACGCCCTCGGCGGACGTGCTTTCTGGTAGTCCCAAATTATTTTAGCGATTAGCAAGCTTTTCCGAAAATTTGTCCGGTTGTTTGTGCTGGTCTATTTTACTTTATATATACCCTAATATCAAGCATTTAAGGCAGGGATTGGGTCGGGGGTCTAGTTGTGACTTTTGATTTAGACCTAAAATAAACATGAGCAAAAAATGAGCAGTTTTTGAACTGGCAAAAATAGAGGGAGTAAAGGAAAATAGAGCTATCGGTCAGGAGGAGCGGAGAGAGAATTTTGGAGAATACATATGATAACTAATCCAAGTCATTCATTATTGAATGATTTATTGACGGCCTGGAATGCTCATGATGTGGAAAGAGTGGTGGCTTGTTATGCCCTGGATTACGAGGGGATAGATGTCAGCCAGGCCGTCCCCCAGGTCGGGATAGCGGGAATTCGGCTGACGGCGGAGCTTTATATGCAAGCGTTCCCGGATTTATGCTTTACCACCGTTCAACAAGTAGTCGAGGGTAATCAGGTTAGCTGGGCCTGGCGCTCGCTCGGCACCCACCTGGGAACGCTGATGAATATTCCGCCGACGGGACGGATCGTATCGGTTTATGGAGTGTCCTTATTAACTCTGCATAACGATAAAGTGCAGCGCGGACTTTATGTGTGGGATGTCGCCGGACTTTTGCGCGAAATCGGGCTGCTACCGGAATTGCGCTAATCATCTAGAACAGAATAAAATCACTCTCGTACTCTAAATTTAACTTAAATCAGAATTTTCCGGTGTAAATTTAAAGTAGTGGCACGATTCTTGCAATATATTCAAAACACCCGCCGCGCCGGAAAAGCACTATTACAATAAGGAGAAGCATAATGGACAAAATTGGTTTTGTGCTGCCGGTGCTGCCGGGCAAAAGTGAGGTAGTTACTACTTTGGCCCAAACCATGATGGGAGGCCGCAAGGATGAATATCAGGCTACCAATGCCGCCCGACAAGGTGCAAGCAAAGAAGCCTGGTTTCTACAGCCTACCCCGGATGGGAATGCCATGTTGCTGGTCTATCTGGAAGGGACTGATATTGTCACGACCCTGGTGAATTATGGGGCATCCCAGGACAGCTTTACGCCCTATTATCGCCAGCAGGTTCAGGAAGCTACTGGGATAGATTTTTCGCAACCGATGGCCGGGCTACCCAGCGAAACCCTGCTTGACTGGTCTAGTGACGAGGATAGCGCCCAATATGCGGCCCTGGCTTTGCCCGTACCAGGCGCGAATATTGAGGCTTTGAAAGCTTTGGCCGGAACGATGAGCGGTGAGCGGAAAGCTGAGTTCACCGCGTCGCAGGCCGATATTGGTATCGCCAAAGAATCCTGGTATTTCCAGGCCACCCCGGATGGCAACGGGCTGTGGATTGTCTATATGGAAGGCCCGAACCCGTGGGAAGCAATGGGAAAGATTAGTAGCTCCCAGTCCGCTTTTGATGTTTGGTTCAAACAGCAAGTAATAGCAATCAATGGGGTAGATTTGAATGTTCCCATGACTGAAGCTCCCAGTCAACTGATAATGAGCAGTCCCAGAGGTCTATAAAATTTCGGAAATAGTAGTGATTTTTCGGAAGATTTAATGACCAACCCACCTCAATGAGGCGGGTCAATGTTATGAGAGGAACTGGGATGGCAAGTTATGAGTATCACTTTATTTCCAAGTGGCGGGTAGAAAGTACCTGCGAGGAAGTTTCGGAGGTCATCGGCAATGGCCCGGATTTGGTACGCTGGTGGCCGTCGGTTTACCTGGAAGTAAAAGAACTTGAACCGGGCGGCGAAGGCGGAATTGGCAAAGTAATTGACCTTTATACCAAAGGTTGGCTACCTTACACCTTGCGCTGGAGCTTCAAGACCACTGCGTCGCGCTGGCCCAAAGGGTTTACCCTTGAAGCTTCGGGCGACTTCGATGGGCGTGGTATCTGGACTTTTGAACAAGATGGCTCTTTCGTAAACATAATTTACGACTGGAAGATTGCCGCTAATAAACCGCTTTTACGGCGGCTCTCTTTTATGATAAAGCCGATTTTCAAGGCTAATCATCATTGGGCGATGCGGATGGGCGAGGAGAGCTTGAAGTTAGAGTTAACTCGTCGTCACGCCAAAACTGAAGTCGAAAGAGCGCGAGTCCCTGCTCCACCCCCGCCGACGACTTCTTCTAGCCTGCCTTTACTTGTAGGGGTGGGCAGTGCAGTCGGAGCGGGGGCAGGCCTGATTTATTTGCTGTCGAGATTAGGGGCAGATAAAGCAGGCGATTAATCCAAAAAGCAGTTAAGGCGGTATAACTAGAAGTAAGACATAATCGAACTCACCCGGTAGGAACTGTAGTTAAATCCTACTTGCTCTCGCACATCGGATTATACTTTTTAAGTCAATTAGATAACAGCAAAGGAAGGAGGCCAGAGCCACCTCTTGGGTTTGGTGCGCTCTGATTCCAGGATATGCTAAATATTTCCCTGAGTAAGTTGAAGTTTGTGAGTAAAAACAGTAGTCGAGCCGTAATTTTGACCCTGGCGACAATGTTTGCCCTTACCCCGTTTTTGGCGGCGGCTGCCGAGTTGGACGAACCAGTTTTTAACACTTTGCAATTTGAAAACCGCTGGGTCGAGCAAGACCGTTTGGCGGGTAAACCAGGAGTTCAACGCTTCTATACCTGGGGGCCAGTTGTTCCAGGAGCAGAGACGGTACGGAGCGAACCCTATCGGGAATCGCCCGACGGACTGCGGTTGGTACAGTATTTTGACAAAAGCCGCATGGAAATCAACCAACCTTTTAACGGCAGTGGCATCGTAACTACCGGCCTGTTAGTCCGCGATTTGGTATCGGGCCAGCGACAGGATGGAGATAATACCTTTACCACCTTGCCCCCTTCCCAAACGCAGGTTGCCGGAGACGATGTTTCGGTCAACCCGAATACTCCGGTTTATGCCTCATTCAAAAACCTGATAACCTTTGGCACTCCCGATAGCAGTTCGCAGCCTTCCCGGTTGGGAACCCAGATTAACCAATTTATAAACAAAGCCGGGAACGTGACCAACGGCGCTCCGCCGGAAGCCCTCACGATTGGGGCTTATCAGGCTGAAACCGGGCATAATATCGCCAAAGTTTTTGAGGATTTCAAGAACCTGCGCGGCCCAATCACCGACCCGGCTACTGGCGCACGGCTTGAAAACCGTCCGGTCTATACCACCAACCCGACCATCAATGTCTTTGGCTATGCCGTGACCGAACCGTATTGGGTCAGCACCAAAGTTGCTGGAGTTGACCGGGTAGTTTTGGTGCAGCTATTCCAGCGGCGGGTACTGACCTATAACCCGGCTATCCCCGGCGCTAGTAAAGTCGAAATGGGTAACGTCGGACAGCACTATTTCAAATGGCGTTATGTCGAAAACAAGTCGAGTGCTTTCCCGACCACTAATATCCCAGCCGCCGGTTGTTTGCCCGCCGCCACGATTTCGGGAAATGCAGTTCAGGGCTGTGTCAATACTGCCGCGCCTGCCAAAGGCACTAACGTCACCGTCTATGGACGGCTGATTGTGGGTGGTAAGGTCATCAGCGGAGTCGAGATGGAAACTACCTGGTATTTCTTCCAGCGCCAAGCCAGCTGTATTTCTGGCAAAAGCGGCGGAGATGGGGTGGCAAGTTGCACCCTGAATACCGGCGAGGACTCAGCAGGTTATCTGGTAGACGTTCTAATTCAGTTTACCTATAACGGTACAACCTATCAGAGTAAAACCGAGTTTACCCCGCGCTAACTTTAGGCGGCTTATTTAGAAATTAACCAACCGGGCCTGTAGCTGTTGGACAGGCCCACTGATAGATAGTTTTTGAGTTGATCGAAACCACAAGAAAGGACAGAACACACATGGCTAAGAAAAACCTTTTCTGGTTTAGCCTGATAGGTGTGGCAGCCTTGATGGTGACAAGCTTTGCTACAATCTTCCTGGCTGCCCCCGCAACCGTGGAAGCTTCCAGCCACCGCGAAGCTCCGCTCATCAGTCAAGACCCGGTCGCCGACGCAACAGATTTCTACATGTTCGTTAGCCCGGAAAAGCCCGATACCTTGACCTTCATCATGAACTGGATTCCTTACGAAAATCCGGCAAGTGGACCAAACTGGTTCCGTTTCGGGGACGACGTGCTGTACGAACTGCACGTTGACAATAACGGAGATGCTCAGGAAGATATTACTTACGAGTGGCGCTTCAAAACGCTGGTCGTGAACCCGAATACCTTCCTGCACAATGTCGGGGTAGTCGGCGACAACAAAGACCGGGAGTACAACCTGCGCCAGTACTTCCAGATGGATCGTCTGGATGCTCCTAAAGACGGCAGCTGCAAGAATATCCCGCTGGCAAACTGCCCGATGGCGACCCGCGTGAACTTGCTTCGAGACAAAGAAGTTGCTCCGGCTAACGTCGGGCCAGCCTCTTTCCCGATTTATCCTGTCACCGCCGCCAAGACCGTTTTTGACATCGGGACGACTGGGGCCAAGATTTTTATCGGCCCTCGCGCTGACCCCTTCTTTGCCGACATTGGCTCTTTGTTCGACCTGTTGACCATTCGCAAACTGCCGGGTAATGCCGGGGGTGGCATCAACAGCTTTGCTGGTTACAACGTTCACAGCATCGCATTCCAGACCCCGATTCGTCGCTTTACCAGCGATGCTTCGACCCCAACTGACCCGGCTGGTGCGTCGTCGGTAATTGGAGGCTGGATAACCAGCAGCCGCCGCAGCACCACTGTGCTGGGCAATGTTGGTGATGCCAGTGGCTTTAAATCCAGCAATGGCCCCTGGGTTCAAATCGAGCGGTTGGGGATGCCTTTGGTCAATGAAATCGTAGTGCCGTTGGGCGTGAAAGACACCTTTAACAACCTGAAGCCTTATCAGGATGGAGCAGCCTTGCCGCTTGTGCAAGACCCTGAGCCAGCCCGGTTGCTGACCGCGCTTTATGGTATAAAAGTGCCGCCGGCCCCACGTAACGACATTGTGACCATCTTCTTGACCGGTATTCCGGGCTTGAACCAGCCCAAGAATGTAGTAGCTTCGGAGCAATTGCGCCTGAACGTGGCAATTAAACCAACGGCTACTCCAAATCGGTTGGGGCTATTAGGGGGAGATACTGGCGGCTTCCCGAATGGTCGCCGGATCGGGGATGATGTGATAGACATCGAATTGCAGGCCGTGGCGGGGGCTACTCCGTTCACCCCGGACTTTGCCAAGCTGTCACCTAACAACGTGTTGGGAGATGGCGTGGACGCTCCGGCCCGTGCTTCGGAGTTGACTACTACTTTCCCTTACCTGGTTACGCCTTACAGTGGTTTTTATTCCAATGGTTATCTGACCAACGGTAATTTACCATAAGGTAAGCAAATTATCTCAACCGGAGTGGGTTCGCTCGCCCCGGTTGGGATAGACTGAGCTTAGTAACGAATTTTCGGAGGTTGGGAAAGCAGTTGAGTCCCAACCTCCGGCCTACCATCTTTAGACCTGCCATCCTTATTCGAGGAGAGCCGCAATGCAATTTTTGAAACAATTTAGCAAACCATTACTCTTGCTAGGGGCAGTTGTGATAACCCTGGTGGCCCTGGTAATTCTGACCGCCCCGGAAAATAAACCGGCTACTCCTAAAGTCACCAAAGGTGAGCTATCCGGCGCGAATGCCCGCCCAGTGGCAGGCGGACTAGGTGGGGCAGAGTTGACCGATAGCCAGATTAGCGCCTATCAGGATAAACTTAAAACCAAACCAAACGATAGTGTCAGTCTGGCCCGGCTGGGGCTGGCTTACTTGCAGAAAGTCCGCGAAATTGGCGACCCTACCTATTATGGCAAAGCTGAGGGAGTCTTGAAAAAGGCCCTCGAAATTGACCCGAAAAACGTTGAGGCTTTGGGCGGCATGGGTTCGCTTTCGCTCTCGCGTCACCAGTTTGCTCAGGGGCTGGAATGGGGTCAAAAGGCCCAGCAACTCAAACCCGACCAATCCTATAACTATGGAGTAATGGGCGATGCTCTGGTAGAGCTAGGGCGCTACGACGAGGCCGTAACAATAGTACAGCGCATGGTGGATTTGCGCCCGGATATTAGTTCCTATGCCCGCGTATCTTATCTACGGGAACTGTATGGCAAATACGATGAAGCGATTGAAGCTATGCAGGAAGCGGTAACTGCTGGTGGCCCAACCCTCGAAAATCGGGCTTATGTCACCTACCAACTTGGCAATCTGTATTTTAACAAGGGCGACCTGGCAAAGGCCGAGGAAAGCTATCAGCAAGCGATGGCCTATTTCCCGAATTATGTCTACGCTCAGGCCGGAATGGGTAAGATTAAAGCCGCCCGTGGCGATTTAGAGGGAGCGATTGCGCTCTATTTGCCCGTCACCCAGCGAATGCCGTTGGCTGAATTTATTATTGAGTTGGGCGACCTGTATGCCGCCGCCGGAAAAACCACCGAAGCCAATCGTCAATATGAGCTGGTACGAACTATCTCCAAACTCTATGCTGATAATGGGGTGGATAGCGACCTGGAAATGGCCCTGTTCGATGCCGACCACGATAATAAATTGCCGGAAGCTCTGGCCCGCGCTCGTCAGCAGATGAAAATACGCCCCAGCATAAAAGCTTCCGATGTTCTGGCCTGGACTCTGTATAAAACCGGCGATTATCAAGCTGCCGCCGAAGCCTCGAAACAGGCCCTTCGGCTTGGCACTCGTGATAGCTTGATGTATTTTCACGCCGGGATGATTGCCGCTAAATTAGGCCAGACCGCCGAAGCTAAAAGCTGGCTGGAAAAAGCCCTGGCCCAAAACCCGAATTTTTCGTTTCGCTATGCCCCTATCGCCCGCCAGACCCTTACGACCCTGGGCGGGGCGGCTAGTGGGGGATGACCCTGATTTACGATTTACGATTTACGATTTACGATTGAAAGAATAAACCATGAAAAATCATAATTCTCGGTTCCGCTCCCGGTGGGGGTTATTAAGTAATCGCAAAGCAGGGGTGGCTTTCTTGTTGGCACTGGTGGCACTGATAGCCTTGCCATTGATAGCGGCGGCCCACCCCCTCGGCAATTTCACGGTCAATCGTTACAGTCGGCTGGAAGTCGGGGCTACCGGGGTCAAGCTTTATTATGTGCTGGATATGGCGGAAATCCCGACTTTTCAGGAAAAAGAGGCGATTGACCTGAACCGCGATGGGCAAATCAGTGAGCAAGAGCGGTTGGCTTATCTGGATACCAAACTTGGTCAAATCGGGCCAAACCTGAAACTATCGCTGGATGGCGCTCCCGCCGCCTTGAAGCTGACCGACAAGAATTTGAGCTTCCCGGAAGGGCAAGGCGGTCTGCAAACTCTCCGGCTGACTGCTCGCTTTGAAACTGCCGCTCTAGCGAGTAATGCTGCCGCTCTGAGTTATCAGGATAACAATTTTACTGACCGGTTGGGCTGGAAAGAGCTGGTAGTGCGTAACGCTAGTGGAGTAGCCCTGTTACAATCTAACGCTCCTGATAAAGATGTTAGCAACGAGTTACGAATCTACCCGGAGGATATGCTTGCCAGTCCCCTGGCGCAAACTTCGGCCCAGGCCAGCTTCAAGCTCGACCCAACTGTAATCGTCAATGAAACTCTTGCTCAAAACAGTGCGATTTTGCGCTCCCAAGACCCTTTCGCGTCCCTGATTACCACCGCCGAATTGAGCCTGGGAGTAGTGTTATTGGCGCTGGGAGCGGCTTTTGTGTTAGGGTCGTTCCATGCTCTTTCGCCAGGACACGGCAAAGCGGTAGTCGGAGCGTATCTGGTAGGTAGCCGAGGAACGGCCCGCCACGCCCTCTTTTTGGGACTGACGGTGACAGTAACCCATACTATCGGGGTCTTTGTGCTAGGGCTAATTACCCTTTGGGCCTCGCAATACATTTTGCCAGAAAGATTATTCCCCTGGCTCGGATTTGCTTCGGGCTTGCTGGTACTAGTTATGGGTCTGACTTTATTGCGCTCCCGGTTGCGCTTTGCTTTCGCCCCTACCGCTTCTGGCCCAATTCTTGCCGACCATGACCATAATCATGAGGAACATTCCCACTCTCACGCTGACCACGACCATAATCACGCCGAGCATACTCATGACCACGATGACCATAGCCACGAAGCTCATGAGCATGACCATACTCATGACGAACATCAGCACGACCACGATCACGACCATAGCCATTCCCACGAACACGCTGAGGAAGCTATCGTCGTGCCGCAATTAGCCTACGCCCAGGCTGGCGCTTCCCAAACCGAAATGCCTGTTGCTGGTCGCGCCGCGCTTCCACTAGATGACCATCACGACCATGACCATAATCATTCACATGACCACGAAGCTCATGATCATAATCATTCGCATGACCATGACGGGCATTCACACGACTACGACCATCACGACGGGCATGACCATTCGCACGACCACGATACTCAGCACTCAGCACTCAGCACTCAGCACTCCCATGGCGGCAAGGTACATTCGCACTTACCTCCCGGCGCGGATGGGACAGATATAACCTGGAAACGGCTGTTGATTTTTGGGATTTCGGCGGGTTTGCTGCCGTGTCCGTCGGCCCTGGTAGTGATGCTGAGTGCCATCGCCCTTAATCGCACCGCTTTTGGGCTAATCCTGATTGTCTTCTTTAGTATGGGGCTAGCAGCGACTTTGAGCCTGATTGGGTTGGTCTTCATCTATGCTCGAAAGCTGATGAGTGGCATGAATATCGGCCCGACTAATCGAATTATAAAACTGCTGCCAGTGGGTAGTGCGGTTATAATTGCGATTGTAGGGGCGATAATTTCTTATAGTGCCTTATTGCAAACCGGGTTGTTCGGCTAAAGCCAGTCGGGGCGGACAGCCGTCCGTCCTTACATTCTCTCATTATCCTTGAAAGCGAAAGAAAAAACACGCTAACAACCGGGCCAGTAGATAACGGCCCGGTTGTTGAATTTTAAGCTGATGGTTATTTGCTATTCTCTACCGATAGCGCGGCCACTGGTTGAGCGGGTTTGCGCCAGGTGAGTTAAAATTAAAGAAGGTATCCTGATACAGGTTGGTGAAAAGCAGATATGTCACCGTAAGTAGCACAATCGCCAACAAAGCCAGGAGCAGGTAACGACTGGCGTTACGTTGGTCCTCTTTATCGTCCATCATAAGCCGATTCTCCGTTCTTGAGCGAATAAAAGCTGACTATTTCCTAGTCTGGTTGTATTATACCGATAAGCGCGTAGCGGTTTGGTAGTTTAGCCTACACCAGGAGTTTTATATGACTGAAATAAATGATATAGATAATCAACTAGAAATAGCCGTCGGACGTAAACTGCGCGAGTTGGGCCTGAAACTGGCCTCGGCAGAAAGCTGTACCGGCGGACTGGTAGGTCACTTAGTGACCAACGTCTCAGGCAGCAGCGAATATTATTGGGGTGGAGTCGTCAGCTACGACAATAGCATCAAACAGAATGTATTGGGGGTACCCAGCGCGATTCTGGAAACGGTTGGGGCGGTCAGCCCGGAATGTGCCTTAGCGATGGCTCACGGGGTACGCCACTTGATGAAAACCGGGCTGGCAGTCAGCACCACTGGCATCGCCGGGCCAGGTGGGGCAACCCCCGGCAAGCCCGTCGGTCTGGTCTATATCGCAGTAGTGGACGACAAAGGCTTTGAAAGATGTGAACGCTACATCTGGGATCATGACCGAATAGGCAACAAAGAACTCTCAGCTCAAGCGGCTTTGCAGCTGGTTCTGGAATACTTGAACAGTGTCCAGTGATCAGTCGTCAGTGGTCAGAAAAATTCAGGACTGAGGAAATAGAGTTGGAGAGGGCGGAAGACGGAGGCCGCGTTCCCCAATCGTAAATCGCGGCCTCGCCCCCTTTGGGGCTAAATCGTAAATTCCCCGACCCCTTTACATCCTGTAAATCCTGTATATCCCTGTAAAAATTCCTTGCCTCCATAATTCAAACCTCAAACCTCAAAACTATTCCCCCAGGCCGGGTTTGCGTTGAAAAGCGGCAGATGATAAAATGCCAGATGTTGACCTCAAGTTGAATTAGAGTTGCAGCCGACAGACTTAGTTATAACCCAGCCTGTCCGCGACCAATCAGGAGAATGTTTTGATTTTTAACGATTTACTCAATCCGCTATTAGCGGCAGGCAGCTTTTTGGACCCTAAAGAGCTTTTGAGAGCTTTCGGCTATATCGGGATTGTCGCCATCATTTTCGCCGAGTCCGGTCTTTTGATCGGCTTTTTCTTACCGGGCGATAGTCTGCTATTTACCGCCGGAGTGCTTTCTTCGGCAGCAGCGGGCAAGGTGCTGGGCGGGGATACTACCCAACCTCTTTTCAATATCTGGTTACTATGCGGACTGTGCTTTGTGGCGGCAATTGCCGGGGACAGTGTAGGCTATTGGTTTGGCAACAAAGTCGGGCCGCGCATCTTCACCAAACAAGACTCGCTGCTATTCCGCAAAAAGAATGTCGAGATAGCCCAAAACTTCTATGAGAAGCATGGTGGCAAAACCATTATATTGGCTCGCTTCATACCTATAGTCCGCACTTTCGCCCCGATTGTCGCCGGAATTGGCAAGATGCCCTATCGTACCTTTCTGGCCTATAATGTGGTCGGGGGTTTCTTTTGGTCAGTCGGGGTAACTTTCCTGGGCTACCTGCTGGGTAGCGCCATTCCGCCCGAAGATGTGGACAAATATCTTTTGCCGCTTATCATCCTAATTGTCCTTATCTCAGTCGCTCCAGCGGCCTATCACATCTTGAAAGATAAGGAAAATCGGCAGCAAATTATGGAAAGCACCCGTAAGTTATTGAAGCGCGAAAAGTCTACTGCCCCTGAAATCCTTGCGTCCCATCAAAAAGAGGAAGTCGCGGCTTCTCAGCCTCCGGTGGGGGTTTCCCAAACCAGCTTGAAAGACCGCAAATAGTTTTAGAACTTTAACTAAATATTAGCGGTATCCCTAGCGGCCTTCGATTGCATCAAGGCCGTTATTCCTTGACACCTATGTTAGCGAATGCTAAGATATATCTACAAACAATCTTGATATACATAGTAAACATTTGTCAAGAATAACTTTCTCATAGATAAACTTTGTACAGCAAAAGGATAAATATTATGGGCCAGACTTATAATAAGCTGCTTCAGCAGGTAAAAACCCAAATTCACGAGAATAGTCCGGTTGAGGCTAACCGCTTCTTGCAGCAAAACCGGGCCGCTCGGCTGGTGGATGTCCGCGAGCGCAACGAATGGGAAGAAGGTTATATTCCTGGGGCGACCCACATCCCACGGGGTTTCCTGGAAAGCCGGATTGAGGAAGCTATTCCTGACAAGGAAACTCCGGTAGTCCTCTACTGTGCCGGCGGAGTGCGAAGCGCCTTTGCCGCCAAAACCTTGCAGGAAATGGGTTATCAGGACGTGATTTCGGTGACGGGCGGCTATGGAGCGTGGAAAACTGCCGGATTGGGTATCACCAAGCCCAAGACCCTGACCAAAGCCCAGCAATCGCGCTACAGCCGCCATATCCTTGTCCCGGAAGTCGGCGAAGAAGGCCAGCTAAAATTGCTCAACGCCAAAATTTTGCTGATTGGCGCGGGGGGATTGGGTGCGCCCAACGCTTTTTATCTGGCAGCGGCGGGTATCGGCACGCTAGGGATTATTGACGACGATACGGTCGAAGAAAGCAATTTGCAGCGCCAGATTATTCACACCATGGATCGGGTCGGGCAATCGAAAGCCGATAGCGCCGCTAAATCTATTGCGGCCCTGAACCCCGATGTCAAGGTCGTGGTCTACAAAGTGCGCCTGACCGCCGATAATATCGAAAAGATTTTACCGGAGTATGATTTGCTGGTAGATGGCACCGATAACTTTGAGACCCGCTATCTGGTCAACGATTTTGCGGTAAAGTATCGCAAGCCGGTTATTCACGCCAGCATCCTCTCGTTTGATGGACAACTGACGACCTTACTGCCCTACGAAGGCCCGTGCTATCGCTGTATTTATCCTGACCCACCTCCGGCGGCAATGGCCCCCAACTGCTCCGAGGCGGGCGTACTGGGAGTGCTGCCCGGCATAATCGGCCTGTTGCAGACCAATGAAGCCCTTAAATATGTGCTGGGAATTGGCGAAAGTCTGGCAGGGCGCTTCTTGTTATTCGATGCCCTCGAAAGCGAGTTTACCACCCTCAAACTGCGCCGCGACCCCCATTGCGTGGCCTGTGGCGAACACGCCGATATTGATGACTTGATTGAGCAACACAAGCGCGGGGATGTTCTAATCCCGGCCTGTCGGATTGCGTAGGCAGTGGTCGGTGTCCAGTGGTCAGTAGTCAGAAAATACAAGACGGAAGACGGAAGCATCCGGCTAGGGGTTGGCATTTAGCTCAAAACTCAAACCTTTCTTACTGACCACTGACCACTATTCAAAAGGAGCTAGAAAAAAGTGAGTACTGTAAAATTGCCGCCGGTATTGCGTAAACTTTCCGGGGGCGCAAAGCAAGTTGAAGTCGAGGGAGTCACAGTTGGGGAATTGCTGGACTCTTTGGATCGCAAGTACCCTTCGATAAAAAGCCAGCTTTTGACCGAGGATGGTCAGATTGCCCGCTTTGTCAATGTATATCTGAACGATGAGGATGTGCGCTATCTACAAGGACTGGTCACTCCGGTCAAGGAAAACGATACTCTGGTAATTCTGCCCGCCATGAGCGGCGGCGCGGCCCGCTAGAAAGTCCTTATGCTTCACCCTGGTCTGCTGGCGCTCATCGGTAATACTCCACTGGTGGAAATTAGCGAACTCAGCCCTTTTCCCGAAAAAGTGCGGCTTTTTGCCAAACTGGAAGGTCAAAACCCGACTGGCAGTATCAAAGACCGCATCGCCCTGGCAATGATTGAAGCTGCCGAGCGCGATGGCAAGTTGCAACCCGGTAGCGGACAGCAGATTCTTGAACCCAGCAGCGGCAATACCGGGATTGCGTTGGCAATGATTGGACGGCTCAAAGGCTACAAAGTTACGATAGTAATGCCCGATAGCTTTACCATCGAGCGTCGCCAACTCCTCGAAATCTACGGAGCGCAAGTAATGTTGAGCGACGGCAGCAAGGGCAGTAACGGCTCGGTGGAAGTGGCTCTCGAAATGGGTGCGGCCCACCCCGAATATTTTATGCCATTTCAGTATGCCAACCCTGCTAATCCTCTGGCCCACTATACTACCACCGGCCCGGAAATTTACCGCGATTTGCCAGACCTTTCGATTTTTGTGGCGGGTCTGGGGACGGGCGGCACCCTGATGGGCATCAGTCGCTATCTCAAAGAACAAAATCCCACTATTCAGATAGTCGCGGTTGAACCAATGATGGGTGAGGTCGTCCAGGGTTTACGCAACTTGGAAGGCGGCTATGTGCCACCGATTATTGATTTGAAGCGATTGGACCGCAAATTTGTGGTGACAAACGCCCAATCGGTATTGGCCCAACGCGCCTTGCTGCAAAAGACCGGGATTTTCGCCGGAGTGTCCTGCGGAGCGGCGGTTTATGGCACAATCCGGGTCGCTAAAGAAATGGGCGAGGCTGGACAAAGCGGCAAAATCGCGGTAGTGCTGGCGGAAGGCGGTTGGAAGTCTCTCAGCGCGGGGTTATTTAGCAAAGATGTAGATGAACTCGAAGAAGAGATGGAACAAAAGTTGTGGTGGTAAAACGGTGGTAGAAACAGATGTTGGAAATCTCGCGGGCGATTGTTGAAGAAATGCTGGCCCATCTGCGCCAATGGTATCCAGATGAGGGTTGCGGACTGTTGGGCGGTCAAAACGGTGTGGTTAGCCGACATTACCCGACCCCCAATGTCGAGCCGGAAAACAAATATATCCGCTACCTGATTGACCCCAAAGCCCAACTCGCCGCTGAAGAGGAATTGGACGAACTCGGTCTGGAACTAGCTGCGATTTACCACAGTCACACCCACACTCCGGCCTATCCTTCGCCGACGGATGTTCGCACGGCCTATTACCCCGATAGTTATTATGTCCTGGTGTCGCTGACCGACCCACAAGAGCCAATCATCAAGGCCTACAAAATCGTCAAGCCCGACCCCTGGGGCGATACAGGCGAGATTGTCGAGCAAGTCTTGAAGATAAACTAAAGGGGATAATTAGGCTATCCTGCTAAAACTTCACCCCGCCGAGTTCCCGGAAGAGCCAGAGATGTAGCTTGACCCACGGTTTGAAGGTCAGCACCCCGACCACTAGCAACAAAACTCCGACTACCGTGATAGAACTCGCCAACCCATAGACTACTGGCGTATTCTGCTCGAAAATCCAGTTACTGCCGCGATTCCATTCGGAGGGAAACCAGCCGTTAAGTTGCATCGCCACCAAAGGCAGTACCGCTGTCAAACTGAAAGCCGTGGCCCATAGGGTAATATTCAGCGATAAATCCAGCCAAAAGCCTACTAAAGCATAAAATATCCAGAAAGCGATTATTAGGGCCACATGCGGGCGGGGTTTGGTCGGGGCATAATGCAACTGGTAATAGCTATTAGGGTAATAAGCTGGTACAAAGCCGGATTGCGGCGGCTGGTAAGCTTTTGGAGTTGGATTGCCTGTAGTTTGATAATTATATTTGGCCCGGCTCAAGTTGGTTTTATAATCTATGGATTGAGTTTCTTTTTCCTCGATAGTATCTACGCTGTCCTCATTTTTGATTTTATTTACCTGGGTAGCTTCAAGCTCCTTTTGGCTATTCAGATTAGTTTGATTAGTCTCGACCTGATCTTTAATAATTTGGTTTATTAACCTGGTGTCCCCGTTTTCCATTCTAGCTTGCTCCATTCATTTATTTTTTATTCATTGTTTTTATTCGCCAGTTTTGCCAAAAGACATTCATTTCAACTAGCTAGTTTAATTTTACCCCCTCCCCAAAGCAACCGCGACTGCCAGTAGCCTTGTTTCCCACGGCAATCAGTCCCACTTGGCTATTAGACCAAAGACCAATCATTTTTCAAAATCGGCGGGTCAACCTCTTGACAAAACTTAGTGTGCATGATACATTAATAGTGTAATATATACACTATAAAAGAAAGTGAGGACTGAAGTTATGACAATCTTAACCGCCAACTATCCGACCTTCTATAATCCAGCCAAAGTTAGCCAGCTCTATTTGCCTGAGATGGCACAGGCGGCGACTGCCGGACAGGGCGCAGGATTTTCCTCCGCCAATCAGGATAAACAGCGGGTGATGCTGCTTTTGGTTGACCCTCAGATTGACTTTATCTTTACCGAGGGAACCCTGAGTGTGCCGGGCGCAATCGAAGATACCCGCCGGACGATTGAATGGATTTACCGCAACGCCGGACAGTTGACCAGTGTGGCGGCTTCACTGGATAGCCATACCGTTTTCCAGATTTTCTATCCGACCTGGTGGGGCAACGACCAGGGCGAACATCCCGCCCCGTTTACCCAGATTACTACTGACGATATTCATAAAGGAGTCTGGCGACCATTAGTCGAGCCGGTCTGGTCACTGCAATATGTCGAAAAGCTGGAAAAGGGCGGCAAATACTCGCTGATGATTTGGCCTTATCATACGATGATTGGTACACCCGGCAATGCGCTTGTGCCAGCCTTATCGGAGGCAATTATGTATCATGCGGCAGCCCGCCACGCCCAACCAACCTGGCTCTTGAAAGGCTCGATTCCGCAAACCGAAAATTACTCGATTTTAGAACCAGAAGTGAAGGTGGCGACCCATCCGCTAGGCGGCTTGAATAGCGCTTTTCTGGATTTGCTGGCGAAATACGATTTGGTTTATGTGGCGGGGCAAGCCAAGAGCCATTGTGTGCTTTCGACCATGCGCTCGATTATGCAATATTTTGCCAGACAACCCCAGGTTATCGCCAAGCTGCGCTTTTTGATGGACTGCACTTCGTCGGTCTATCATCCCCAAATTGACTTTGATACCCTCGCCAATACTGAGCTGACCGAAATGGCAAAACAGGGGATGCGGCTGGTCAAATCCACCGACTCAATAGGGTAATGGGGGTCGGGAGTCAGGGGTCGGGGTATTTACGATTTACGATTGTGGGACGCAGCCCCCAGCCCAGTATTTCTCCCCACCACTGACCACTGACCACTGACCACTGACCACTTTTCAAAAAGGAGCAAGAAAATGAACAATAGCCCTAAAGATATTCAAGACCTGTTTGCCGATGCCAATAAAGAGGGGCTGGATACGGGCGCGGCGATGATTCTGGTGGATAATCTCGATGCGGTGGCCCTGGCGGGTTGCAACGGTGCGGCCCTGGACGACATCAATACCGACGACGTGACCCTGGTGGCGGCGGTGCTGGATGCCAGTGGCTCGATGGAAACTGTTTGCCCGGAAGTGGTAGCCGGTTTTAAGACCATGCTGGACAGCTTTCGAGGGTCAAAGCAGGCCGACTCGATTTTGCTCTCGGCCTGGAGCTTTAACGATACTGCCCGGTTGCACTTTAGCTATACTCCGACCAATCTGGTCAACGAGCAGTTTTTGAAAGATTATCAGCCTTACGGCGGCACGGCCCTCTATGATACTTTGCTCTATGTGATGGCGGGCATGATTGCTTATGGTCAGACTTTGCGGAATAATGGGGTGCGGACGCGCTGTATCGTGGTGGTTTTCTCGGATGGCGATGACAACGGTTCGCGGGCCAAAGCCCAGCAAGTGCGGACGGTCAGCGAAAGCCTTCTGAATCAGGAGATTTATACTCTGGCTTATGCCGGGTTTGGGAGCGCCAGCTTGCAGCAAATCGCCCAGGAAGTCGGTTTCCCGGCTATTATCACCGCCGGTAGCACCCCCGCCGACATTCGGCGGATTTTCCGGCAGGTCAGTGCCTCGGTCATCCGCGCCAGTCAATCCACCATCGGGGTCGGCAACTCCTTCTTTACGATTTGACGGGGGTAGCAGTGGTCAGTGGTCAGTGGTCAGAAAATACAGGACGGAAGACGGAAGAAATCCGGCTAGGCTTGACATTTTAACTCAAAACTCAAAACTATTTAACTGACCACTGACCACTGACCACTGACCACTGACCACTGACCACTGATAAAAGGAACAATAATGCCGCTAACGTTAGTAACTGGTGCGCCAGGCTGGTTGGGTAGCCGGTTGGTGCGCTTGCTGAGGGACGGGATAGGCGGGGAGTCGCCCGCCGACCCTTCCGAGATACGATGTCTGGTACAGCCTGGCTCGGATGTAGCCGCCTTGGGCCGAATAAGCCCCGATTTGCAAATAACCGAGGGCGATTTGCGCGACCCGGTAGCTGTAGCCCGCTTTTGCCAAAAGGCCGCGGGCGCAACGCTCTTTCACTGCGCCGGGGTGATTCACCCTGTAAAAGGGGTGCGCGAATTCTATGAGGTCAATGTCGCTGGGACCCGAAATCTGCTGGAAATGGCAGAACGAGCGGGAGTTCATCGGGCGGTGATAGTTTCTTCCAATTCACCGCTAGGGACAAACCCGCATCCCGACCAGCTTTTTGACGAAAGCTCGCCCTACCATCCCTATATGGGCTACGGACGTTCCAAAATGCAAATGGAATTAGTCGTCCAGCAAGTCCAGCAGCGCGGGAAGTTGGAAACAGTGGTTATTCGCCCACCCTGGTTCTATGGCCCCGACCAACCAGAGCGCCAGACTCTCTTTTTTAACCTGATTCGCAAGGGGCGTTTCCCGATTGTCGGCGATGGTCAAAACCGACGCTCGATGGTTTATGTGGATAATTTGTGCCAGGGCCTGATTTTGGCCCGGAATACCGCCGCCGCAGTCGGACAAACTTATTGGATTGCCGATAGTCGCCCCTATACTATGCTCGAAATTGTTGGCACAATCGAGAATTTGATGAAAAACGAATTTGGCTTCAAGGTGGCCCATTCCCGCCTAAAATTGCCGTATTTTGCGAGTGAAGTAGCCAGGGCTGGCGATTGGTCGCTGCAAAAGCTGGGATTATATCAGCAAAAACTACACGTTCTTTCCGAAATGAATCAAACGATTGCCTGTGCCATCGCCAAAGCCGAGCGCGAATTGGCCTATAATCCTCAAATCGAACTCGAAGAAGGAATGCGCCGCAGTATTCAGTGGTGCATTGAGCAGAAAATAGCGATTTAACTTTATTTGACTCGCACTAAGGCGGCCTTTATACTCTAATTGAATGGAATAGAATTTAAAAAAGACTGACAGATGCCAACAGTTTTTCGACATGGCCCCTATAGATTTTCTTTTACTCTAATGAAGGTGATGAACCTCCTCACATCCATGTTGAACGTGAGAACAATATTGCCAGGTTTTGGCTTGAACCGATCAGATTTCAGGATAGCAAAGGCTTCAATAGAACCGAAATTAACCGTCTGCAAAAACTTGTAGAAGAAAATGAAAAGATTATTTTAGAAAAATGGAATGAACACTTTAATGATTGAACTAAGATCAGCTAGAGCGCAAGCGGTTAAAGTTACCGATGATACTTTGGCGGTGGACTTAACTGATGGGCGTACAATTTTAGTACCGTTGGTATGGTTTCCTCGCTTATCACATGCCGAGGTCGCGGAGCGTAACAATTGGCATTTAATCGGCGACGGCGAAGGCATCCATTGGCCCGATTTAGACGAAGACATTGGGGTAGAGAGTCTAATATTTGGCAAACCTTCCGGTGAAAGTCAAAAATCGCTGGAAAATTGGCTAAATGGGCGTAATAAACCTCAACAACCCTGACCCAACTTTATGGTGTACAAATTATGGCCTACAGCGATTTTACCTTATATAGCATCCACCGCGAGTTTCAGCTAACGATTGAGGAATATGACGACCTGTTTTCGGGCGTGCCGGAAGCTTTGGTCAGCAGTTTTTTGACGGAAATTTTGCACGAAACCAGGCCCTTAGCCCTAGCGATTCATACTGAAAAGGCCCGCTCGGAGTTGATTATTGCCCCGATTTTGGTGGAGTTGCGAAAACTGGTCGGACACCGTATCAGCCTTTTTTCCGGGGTAGATTTTACGGTAGCGCCCGAACTGGGCTTGAACGGAGTTTGCGACTATATTATTACTCGCTCCCCCGAACAGCTTTTTATTTCAGCCCCGACCCTCATGATTGTCGAAGCCAAGAACGAAAATATTAAAGGTGGTTTGGGACAGTGTATTGCGGCGATGCTGGCGGCCCGGATTTTTAATCAGCGCGAAGCCAATAGCATCGAAATTATCTATGGCGTAGTCACCACCGGAAGTGCCTGGCGCTTTCTCAGCTTGGAAGGCGACCAGGTTTTGATAGACCAGCGCGAATATTATATTGATAACCTCGGTAAAATCCTGGGAGTTTTGCTCCATATTGTCGGGCTGGAAACCCCGGTTGTGAAATTGTGAAGAACACCTCAAATTTCCTAAAACTATTACTAATTTCCTTGTGGCTCGGATTTCTGGTCGCGGGTTGCGCGGGCGATGAGCGAACCCAGTCGGCTACCCGCGAAATGACCTCGAATATTTCGAGCAATGCTTCGATAGTGGCAATCTTACCAAGCGGCGAAGCTTCGCCCGCCCCTTCTGCAATGCCGAATCCCAGTCCTCAACCTCAGCCGCCAAGCTCAACTCCCACCCCGACCCCGATAATCGCCCCTATTCCAACCTCAGCCTCAACTCAGCCCGCCGGTGGGCCGAATAATTATATTGGCTGGGCCTATAACGCTTACCCAGATACCAGCTATGCCGATATGGTGCGGGATGTGACCCGGATTAAACAAGCCGGAGCAAATGTATTGTGGATTTCGCACGCTAATCCCGCCACTCCCTTTAAGCAGGAGCGCGAGGTCGGGCTTAATCCGGCGGTGCTAGATGCCTACCGCGATTTTGGGCAATTCGCCCACGACGATGCGGTGGAGATTGTCGAGTCTCAGAAAAACATGCTCCGGGCCTGCCGGGAGGTCGGTATCAAGGTGGTGCTTTCAATTGGCTATCACACTCAGATGGGTTTGGCCTGGAGCAAACGCAATCCTGACCATCTGCGCCGCACCCCCGATGGCAAAATCTGGCAGGTCACAAACGGGACTGAACCGTACGCCAGCATCTATTCGCCAGTTTTCCAAAGAGATTTGCTGGACTATTATCGCTGGATTGACAAAGAGTATGTAACCCCTTATAGCGATATTATTATGATGCTCAATCTGGCGGATGAGCCAATGGGCGGAGATTATTCCAGCTGGGCCGAAAATGAGTTCAAACAGCGTACCGGCTTTGGCTTTGCCGAAACCGGCAACGACCCGACCCGCCAGCAAAGCCTGGGTCGCTTTCAGGCCGGAATGATTGTAGATTTTATGAAGCAAGGGGCGGGCTACTGGCAGGCCCTTCGGCCCACGATGGCAGTGACGATGTCGTTTGATGGCGGGGCAATGCGCGAGGACAACGGCCTACCCAATCTGGAAGCCCTATTTCGGGAAACGCCTCCCAATTTTGTGCTGACCTGGGACATGTATCCGCGAGACCGGGGTAGCCTGGAAGTCGCAGTGAACGAGGCTGACATCAGCCGCCTTATTTATCTGGTGCGGACAATAGGTGGTTATTCGGCCCAGTATGGGCGCAAAGTCTGGATGTGGTCGGCAGCAAATTCGTGGGGTTTGGGCCAGGACGTGAGCGACCCCGGCACGATTGCCGATGCTCAGGCCAACTTGATTTATCTGGCCCAGCTTATGACCCAGACCGGTGGCAAACTGGAAGGGCTGGCAGTCTGGAATTACAATATCAAGCTGCAAGGGCTATATAATTACTCGTTTGGTTCGGTCAAAAAGCAGGCCACCTGGAACGAGGATGAGATGTTCGAGCGGGTCAGCCGCTATTTTGCCATCGTGCGGCAGATAATGAGCGAAAGTGGCGGCGGGCCACAAATGGTGGTTTTGCGTTCCCCGGAATGGCAATATCGCCAGATTGGGGCAGGTCAGCTCGACCTGAACGCCAAGCAGATAGATTACGCCCAATTGGACGTGCTGGCCCGCAATAACATTGTGACGGTGGAGGTCGGTCACTGGCCGGAGCAAATCCCGGCGAGTTGGGCCGCGATGACGACGGTGGCGGTCTTTTCGCCGCCCGAATACCTGACCGAAGCCGACCTGAACAGTCTTCGCAAGTGGGTCGCCGAGGGCGGCACTTTGCTCGCGCCCCTGAGTATTGCCCAGCTTATCAGTGGACAGCCGGGCGCGGTCTGGAGCGGGATACCGATGGCGCAAAGCTACGGCAAAGGCCGCATTTTCGCCAGCCGCGAGCCAGTCTATACCCTCTTCGATAGTCTCCAGGCCGAAAGGCTCAAACCGTTTTGGCGCGTATTGCTCGGCCTGGAAGACTTGAGGGCGGCCTATCTCATCCGCACCCGCACTAGCTACCTCTATTATAATATCGCCAAAACTCTGGCAACCGCTGACCGCGCTCCCGGCGATTGGCCCGTAATGTGGTATCATCGCCCCGACGGACGGACGCAACCGTACCTCCCGAATGGCGGCCCGGTCAAGCTCTTGCAACGCAGCGAGTTTATTTTCTCGATAAAGTAAGTGGAAAAACCAAAAGAGTTTCTTTGCCAGGAAGTTTCAAGAAGCTTTTAGGAATAAGGGGGAAGTTTGGTGGGAATGGTCGGGGCGAGAGGATTTGAACCTCCGACCACCTGAACCCCATTCAGGTGCGCTACCGGGCTGCGCTACGCCCCGACATAAATCAGGGGCAAATTATAGCATTCGGGTTAGGCCATGTCAATCAATTTTGGGCCTGAGAAAAAAGGCCCGCTTTCCTTGACAAATCAGCCTCAATCCGATATACTTCACTCCCGTCCTGGTGTTTTTTGCCAGGGCATAGGTAGCTACAAGCCAGCTACAAAGCCGTTTCCGGCAAGGTAATCTCGTCTGCCGACGTAGCTCAACGGTAGAGCAACGCCCTTGTAATGCGTAGGTTATGGGTTCAATTCCCTTCGTCGGCTTCAGCTTGTGGGGTCTTGCGAGGTAGCTAGGTTTCAAGTTAATATAGTCTGGCTCATAAAAGCGGGTAGGTGGCCGAGTGGCTAATGGCAACGGTCTGTAAAACCGTCGGGAGGAATCCCTACACAGGTTCGAATCCTGTCCTGCCCACCATTTTTGAGGCTAACGCCCATGTAGCTCAGTCGGTAGAGCACATTCTTGGTAAGAATGAGGTCAACAGTTCGATCCTGTTCATGGGCTCCATTCTCAGGCCAGCCGGGTTTGCCATAATTCTAAGTGTAGCTGGTTCAATTACCCCTATTTGAGCGAGTGAATTTAAAAGCAACCTTGAGGGGGAATGCACTGCATTCCTTTTTTCAAACCTGCTTATGTAGATATTTACTGATTTTACTAAATAATTTAAGGTACAAGAGCGTTAAAGCCATTAGCGTTCTTAGTTTAAGGAGGAAAAAAGGTGGCAAAGCAGAAGTTCGAGCGAACTAAACCGCACGTCAATGTCGGAACCATTGGACACGTTGACCACGGTAAAACCACCCTCACCGCTGCCATCACCAAAACGATGGCTCTGCGCGGCAAAGCCAAGTTCCGGGCTTTCGACAGCATTGACAATGCTCCCGAAGAGCGCGAGCGCGGGATTACGATAGCCATCGCCCACGTCGAGTACGAAACCGACAAACGGCACTACGCCCACGTGGATTGCCCCGGTCACGCCGACTACATCAAGAATATGATTACTGGTGCGGCTCAGATGGACGGGGCTATTCTGGTAGTGTCAGCCCCCGATGGCCCGATGCCCCAAACCAGGGAGCATATCCTGTTGGCTCGGCAGGTCGAAGTCCCCAGCATCGTGGTCTTCTTGAATAAGGCTGACATTATGGAAGACGAAGAACTGCTCGAATTGGTCGAAATGGAAGTCCGCGAACTGCTCTCGAAGTACAAGTTCCCCGGTGACGATGTGCCGGTGATACGAGGGTCAGCCCTCAAAGCGTTGGAAAGCCAGAGCAAGGACACCACCGACCCGGAATACAAGTGCATTCTGGACTTGATGGACGCGGTGGACAACTACATCCCCACCCCGGAGCGGGCGGTGGACAAGCCTTTCCTGATGCCGATTGAGGACGTGTTCGCCATCAAGGGACGCGGTACAGTCGTGACGGGACGGATCGAGCGCGGTCAGGTTAAGGTCGGGGAAGAAATCGAGATTGTAGGTATGGCCGAAGCCAGCCGCAAGACGGTCTGCACCGGCGTAGAAATGTTCCAGAAGACCCTCGATAGTGGACAGGCTGGGGACAACGTGGGCTGTCTGTTGCGGGGCATAGAGCGAGCCGATGTGCAGCGGGGACAGGTTCTGGCCAAGACCGGGAGCATCAAGCCTCACACCAAAGTCAAGGCTGAGGTCTACGTGCTGTCCAAAGAAGAGGGGGGACGACACACCCCGTTCTTCAATGGGTATCGGCCTCAATTCTACATCCGCACCACTGACGTGACCGGGAGCATCAGCATTCCAGAGGGAATGGAGATGGTAATGCCTGGTGACAATGTGCAGATGGGGGTGGAGCTAATCACCCCGGTAGCCATCGAAGTCGGCTTGCGGTTCGCCATCCGGGAGGGTGGTCGGACGGTAGGCGCAGGCGCTGTCACCAGCATTATTGAGTAA
>JBBRSG010000011.1:0-69870 GCA_038245615.1 Chloroflexia bacterium
ATCCCGCGCTCGCGCTCTTCGGGAGCATTGTCAATGCTGTCGAAAGCCCGGAACTTGGCTTTGCCGCGCCGAGCCATCGTTTTGGTGATGGCAGCGGTGAGGGTGGTTTTACCGTGGTCAACGTGTCCAATGGTTCCGACATTGACGTGCGGTTTAGTTCGCTCGAACTTCTGCTTTGCCACCTTTTTTCCTCCTTAAATATTACTTAGGTTTATTTCTAACTTCTTCAAGAAGCTCAATACACTTCTCTAAATTTTCTCTTTGCTTAATCTTGAGGCGGTCAAGTTCTTCTGAAACTACCCGCGCTGCAAGCCGGATTTGGTCGGTCAGTTCCTTAAAAGGAACAACCCAGACCAAATCAGTTTTTTTAGGTCTTAGCTCTACTAGACCATTCTGACGGTCATACTTGGCTTTAAGCGAAAACGGCCCGTCCATAAACTCGAATTCATCCTCGTCAGTACCCTCAACAAATTCGAGAATTACCGTCGTCCACCACCCTAGAATTACCTCCCCAAAGTCAGACCACTTCTGGTCAGGGTAGTAATAGCCCTCGTGTTCCCAGGCGATGTAAAAAACCAGGCTTGCACCTCTTTTTGCATCGTGCTGTAACCACTCTTCATTAAAGCCAACCTGTATTTTCATCGCAGGTCTTCCTCATCCGGGTAAGCAGCCGTTACTTGACAAGTTTCGGCATCCAGCCACATTATGAGAGTATAACCGCTCACTGGGTCTAACCCTCGATACTTCAGGGTTTGTTTGTCAGTACTTCGGTCGTTCTGACGTTTTATAAATTCCCGATTCCTCCAGGCCGCCATTACCGCAGCTTTTATCTGGCTTTCGGTCATGTTCTCGAACTGACTCTTTTTGCCAGATTGTAGCCCGCGAGAGCCATCCGGGTGATGACCGCTCAGAATATGGTCCTAATCGAACGATTTCGCCGCCGGGCCGCAAAAGCTGCCACTTCCACCACCCGATGAAGCACCTCCGGCGGCTGGGGTCATAATTGGGGCGGAACTTTCGGTATCGGGATTGTTTTCCAATCCCATTCCCAGATAAATTACCAGACCGCCAACTATGACCACCAGCAGGAAAAATAGCTTGCCTGATTTCCGATTGTTTGGAGAAGCTTGATTAAAGTTTCTATTCTCAATCGGCCTTTCAAGCGTTTTCAGAGCTATTCACCCTTCATCTTTTTGATGATTTCTTCTTGCAGGGTTCGCGGCAACGGGTCGTAATGGTCGAACTCCATCGAATAGCTGGCCCGGCCCTGGGTCGCGCTCCGCAGGTTGTTGACGTAGCCGAACATTTCGGACAATGGGACATAAGACTGTACCACCTGGGTATTACCACCCCGGTTGTCCGAGCCAAGCACCAACCCACGCCGGCTATTCAAGTCGCCCAGCACCGAACCCAGAAATTCTTCCGGGGTAGTGACTTCGACCTTCATGACCGGTTCTAGTAAGACTGGCTGGGCCTTGTTGACTGCGCTCTTGATTGCCATTGACCCGGCAATCTTGAAAGCATCTACCGAGCTATCCACTTCGTGATACGAACCGTCATAGAGCCGTACTTTGACATCAATCACCGGGAAACCGGCGATAATGCCATTTTTGAGAGCTTCGCGGATACCCTGCTCTACCCCTGGAACGTATTCGCGGGGAATAGTGCCACCGACCACCCCATTGACAAACTCGAAGCCCTTGCCTCGCTCTTGCGGCTCAACTTCAATCCAGACGTGACCATATTGACCTTTACCGCCGGATTGCCGCACGAAACGGCCTTCCGCTTTGGCATTACTGGTAATCGTCTCGCGGTAGGCGACCTGGGGGCGACCAACATTGGCTTCCACCCGGTATTCCCGCTTCATACGGTCAACGATGATTTCAAGGTGTAATTCGCCCATTCCGCTGATAATGGTCTGACCACTATCCTCGTCGGTACGCACCCGGAAAGTTGGGTCTTCTTCCGCCAGCTTCTGCAAGGCCAGCGACATTTTATCCTGGTCAGCTTTAGTTTTAGGCTCAAGCGACTGGTCAATTACCGGCTCAGGGAAGCTAATCTTCTCTAGCACAATCGGATGTTCAGTGTCGCACAGAGTATCGCCAGTGAAGGTGTCTTTCAAACCGACCATCGCCGCGATGTCACCTGCCGATACCTCATCCACATCTTCGCGCTTGTCAGCAAAAAGGCGGACAATTCGGCCTACCCGCTCGCGCTTGTCTTTGGTGCTATTCAGGACATAGCTGCCGGTCTTGACCTTGCCGCTATAGACCCGGAAGAAGGCCAACCGACCATAAGGGTCAGCCACAATCTTGAAGGCCAGGGCCGAGAAAGGCTGCCCTGATTCTAGGGTGCGGACTTCCTCTTCGTCGGTTTCAGGATTGAGGCCAGTAATCGGCGGCTTGTCCATCGGCGACGGCAGAAAGGCCACGATTGCATCCAGCAACGGCTGAACTCCCTTGTTTTTGAGGGCCGAGCCGCACAGTACCGGCACAATCTTGCGCTCAATAGTTGCTTTACGCAGGGCCGCCCGCAATTCGTCCGCCGAAATCTCTTCGCCTTCCAAAAAGCGCATGGTCAGCTCATCGTCGGTTTCGGCGATTTTCTCGACCATCGTGTCCCGCATTTTCTTGACTTCTTCGACCATGTTCTCAGGAATTTCAGCCTGATCCATGGTCTTGCCCTGGTCGTCGGTGTAAATAATCGCCCGATTCTCAATCAGGTCAATAATCCCCTTGAAGCTTTGCTCCAGACCGATAGGCAACTGAATTGCCACCGGGTTCGCGCCCAAACGGTCAATAATCATTTGGAAAGTGCGATAGAAGCTTGCCCCGGTGCGGTCCATTTTGTTGGCAAAGCAAATTCGCGGTACACCATACTGGTCGGCTTGCCGCCAGACGGTTTCCGATTGCGGTTCAACTCCGGCTACCCCATCGAACACTACCACTCCGCCGTCCAACACCCGCAAAGAACGTTGCACCTCGACCGTAAAGTCTACGTGACCGGGAGTGTCAATAATGTTGATGCGATGGTCGGCCCACGAACAAGAAACCGCCGCGGCAGTAATCGTAATCCCGCGCTCGCGTTCTTGAGCCATGTAGTCGGTAGTGGCCGCGCCTTCGTGGACTTCCCCGATTTTGTGGACCAGACCGGTATAATAAAGAATGCGCTCGGTGGTGGTAGTTTTACCAGCATCAATATGCGCGATGATTCCGATGTTTCTGGTTTTCTTTAAACCTTCCAGCGCAGTATCGGCTGCCACAGGATTACCTCCATTTAGTTACTATCAGGTCTCAGCCAGCAGGTTTCAGCTTTTTAGCATCTAACTGACGGCTGATAGATTTACTACGCTACCATTTGTAATGAGCGTAGGCTTTATTGGCCTCCGCCATCTTGTGAGTATCTTCGCGGCGCTTGATAGTCGCGCCCGTATTGTTCGATGCATCAATAATTTCGGCAGCCAGCTTCTCGGCCATAGTGCGTCCGGTGCGGGCGCGAGCCGAGCGTAGCAGCCAGCGAATTGCCAGCGACTGACGGCGCTCACCTTTGATGTCCACCGGGACTTGCAGGGTCGCCCCCCCGACGCGCTTGGGTTTTACTTCCAGCACCGGAGTAGCATTCCGCATCGCCTGGTCGAAAACTTCGATTGAGTCGCGCTTGGTTTGCTCGCCCACCATTTCGAGGGTGTCGTACATAATGCGCTCGGCCAAACCTTTTTTACCGCCCCGCATGATTTTGTTAATAAACTTGGCGAGCGTGCGGCTCTTGTATACCGGGTCGGGCATGGTATCCCGGCGCTGAATTCTTGCTCTTCGCGGCATCTAGTTGCTTTCTCCTTGATTGACTGTTCAGACGCGCAAAAACTGGTAGAGCGCATTTTCCTGCGGATATACCGCCGAATTAATGACCCTACCAGATGCTACCTCGCTCGAAGGCTTCTTTATCCTCGCAGCTTCGCACAAAAATAGCCCGTAATCAAGTGGGGCTATTAGGTTGGAGGTAGACTTAATTAACCTGTTGAAGGCTGACCTACCGGGCCGGTAAGCCATTCTTCCGCCATTGTCCGCTACGTCTGGCCTTTGCCAAAACCAGCGGATTGGCTGCCCATTGCTCATAGTTGCTTTGCGGCAATTAGTGGAACAAGAGCCTGACGGGTGATTTAGACCTGGACTACCTTTATTATACTACTGAAGGTAGCGAGTTAAACAAAATCACCCAATTCAGTAACTACTTTACTTATCTCACGTTGGCAGAAAAACTCTGCCGGAAAAAATTCTACTTGCGGCCTTTAGCGGGCGCAGCCCCCTTGCCTTTGGCAACCTTGGTGCCGTACTTCGAGCGGCCCTGCTTGCGGTCTTTCACACCCTGGGTGTCCAACGCGCCCCGGACGACGTGGTAACGCACACCGGGTAAGTCCTTCACCCGACCACCCCGAATTAGTACTACCGAGTGTTCTTGCAAGTTATGGCCTTCGCCCGGAATATAGGCGGTAACTTCCATGCCATTAGAAAGACGCACACGGGCAATCTTGCGTAAAGCCGAGTTCGGTTTCTTGGGGGTCATGGTACGTACCTGAGTACAAACTCCTCGCTTCTGGGGTGAACCACTACCACGAGTGGTTTTGCCCTTGAGGGAATTTAAGGTAAAGCGCAAGGCAGGCGCTTTGGTCTTCTTGACGATAGCTTTGCGGCCTTTTCGTACCAACTGGTTAATAGTAGGCAACTAAACTTCCTCCTGGTCTAGCCCTTCCGTGCCATAAAATCTGCCGGAAATATAATGTACTTGTTCCGGCTGGCAACCCTGCGACTCACATTAAAAAAGGCCCAAAAGCCGTTGTATAAACAGTGGTGGCAGTTCTCTCGACGCAATAGAGGATTATACAGACCCATGCCCCGCTTGTCAAGCCGAATCTGCCTCAATTTTCGCTCGTCAATCCCAAACCGGCCAGGTTTCGCCCACCAGCTTTATATATTCTTCGGCGATTTCCTCAGCTTCTTCGGCATTCGCCAGGTAAGCTTCCCGCATCATAATCTCATAGCGTTCTCGTTTTATTTTGCCTAGCAACTCGGCGATAATCGCACTTCGGTTCGATTGGCGTTCTTGTACCAAAGTATCTACCAGTTCCAGCAAAGAAGCTGGCAATCTAATGATAATTTTCCTGGTTTTATCAGCCTTATCAGTAGTTGCAGTGGTCATTTCAGCCCCAATTTTCCTAACCATCAATCTGACTTTATCGTAGCATAGGCTGGGCATACCAGCAAATAATCATGTCCAAAAATTTGCGATAATCCTGCTCTTTTGTGCTAAAATAATGAAACCATAATGAGCCGTAAATCAGGAGATAAACTTTGCCAAACGAGAGCCGTCTGAGTGCCACCGAAATCGAAAACCTCAGCTTTGAGCAGGCCTACGAGCGCCTGAACGATATGACCGCGCGACTGGAGCGCGGTAATTTGAGCCTGGAAGAATCGCTGAGCTTGTATGAAGAAGGGGTCTTGCTCTCGAAACACTGCGAGACTCTGTTATCGCAAGCTGAACTGCGGGTTATTCAGGTCAGCCCCGACGACCTGGATTTTGTGGAGGACTAACGCAGAGAACGAAGGCCGAGGGGCGGGGGTCAAAGAGTTTCGATTTCGATTAGTAAATTCAAACCTAGTCCCAGACCCTGGGTTGACGCTCCCCCGCCCCTGTGCTAGACTCCCCTGGTTATTGATTACCCGTACTGAGGGTCGAATTACTCAGCCTTCAGCACTCAGCACTCAGGACTTTTACCATTGTCTTCTATTGAAATCCTGCTCCGGGCCGCTTTTGCCGTCCTGGTCTATCCCGGCCTGATTTTTCTGATAGGGGTGGGCCTTATAATCGAAAGTGTTCGCCGTCGGTTCACGGCGCGGGTCGAGGGGCGGGAAGGCCCACCCTGGCAACAACCCTGGCACGATTTTCGTTCTCGGTTGGGCCGCGTCACTCCCATCGCCGCCGGGCCACTCCCGTCCGAAGACGACCCAAGCGGGGTTGAAATGGCGACGGCCCACCGCGAAGGGGTGCGCCTGGGCCTATATATACTGCCGATTATCGGGCTGTTAGCTCTAGGATTAGGCGCGGCCTTGTTGCCCTTACCCGGCAATTTATGGCCCTTTTTACCCACCGATGAGGGCGCGATTGCCCGACCACTGGGCGCGGATTTGCTGGGAGTAGGGTTGTTGTTTCTGCTTCCGGCCCTGCTAACCGCGATAGTTGGCTCAAGTGGCGGTTCGGTCTACGGACAGTTAGCCGGGTCGCGAACTTTTCAATTACTGGCGGCTTGCGGGATACCCTACGCCGTCGCTATCTTTGGCCCGGCTATCGCCCTCGGTAAGCTGGATTTGAAGAGCATTGCAGTGGCGGATAGCGCCCCGATTTTAGGGGTCAAGGCTCTGGCGGGTCTGCTATTCTTGCTCTGTTTGCCAGTGATTTTACGGCTGCGCCCGATGGCGGCTTCACTTGGCGAGGTGCTGGAAGGTATTACCACCGATTTAGCTGGCCCGCCGTTGGCCCTGCTCTGGCTGATGCAGTGGGCCGAGCGACTAGCTCTAGCGATGCTGTTCGCGGTCCTGTTCGTGCCATTTGCCTACACCAATCCGCTGATATTTATCGCGGCAATCCTGTTCGTGCTAGGCATAGTCGGCATCATTGAAGCCCTGTTCAGCCAGCTACGGCTACGCGATGCCCTGAATTTTTATCTGCGGTACGCCAATCCTGGCGCATTATTACTCTTACTAATTGTAGCTTTTGCCATCAAAATTTGAAATTATGACCGAATTTCTCAATGAGCTAACCAAACTAAATATTCCGGCCTGGGTACTGCTGCTAGTTGCGGGGGGTCTGCTGATATATGCAACTGCCGCCATCTGGACGCAGCTTTCGGTGGGACGGCTACTGTGGCAGAACCTCTTTCGGGCCAACCGGGTCGAACTGCCCGGCCTGGGCAAACCCGCCCCAGTCCTTGCTGCCGGAACGGGCGAAGAAGAAAGCACCGCCCTGGTACTTTCGCGCTCTCGTACCCCGGTCAACCCCGACCAACCCGCCCCCCGCGATTTTAGCAACGTAATATATCCGGTTGCCGGGCGCAATGGGCTGCATTTCGCCCCGGAACGCTGTACTGGCTGCGGCCTGTGCGTCTACACCTGCCCGACTGCCGCCGTCACCACCAGCGAGGATGACATGGGTTATGTTCGTCGCTTCAATCTAGCGGCTTGCGTCTATTGCGGGCTATGCGAGTCGGCCTGCCCTACTTCGGCGATTCGGCTGACTTTTAATCCTGCTCCGGCTCGCCTCACCCCCGCCGCTTTGCTGGTCGAGGGACATATCGAAGCTACCGCCTGCCCACTTTGCAAACTGAAAGCCCCCAAAGCCGATTTACTAGCCGAGCGTATCTATGTCTTTTCCGAGGACAATGATACATCCGAAGATGAGCCGGACGAAGAAGCCGCAACCTCGCACCGGCGGGCGATAAATCCGGCAGGAGTTTGCCTGGAATGTCAGAAAAGAGTTATCGAGGCCGAGGAACGAATATGCGGATAATCATCACCGGGGCAAACGGGCAGGTCGGTAGCGCCCTGGTGAAATTGCTCCAAGCCGAAGGCCAACACGAAATCGCCACTCTGACCAAAGAAACGGGCGACATCACCGACCGGGTAAAGGTGCGCCGCTTTATTGGTACATTCCGGCCTGATGTGGTGCTGCATCCCGCCGCCTATACTTATGTAGACCAGTGCGAAACTGACCCCGATACGGCCTATCGCATCAATGCCCTGGGAACTCAAAATCTGGCCCTGGCTTGCGCCCAGACCGAGGCGGCCCTGCTCTATGTCAGCACCAATTGTGTCTTTGATGGACATAAACCTACTTCTTATTATGAGTACGATGCCCCAAACCCCGAAAGCGTCTACGGACGCAGCAAGCTGGCAGGCGAGGAATATACCAAGACTTTGCTAAATCGCTATTATATTGTGCGTACCAGTTGGGTTTTTGGCGATAGACCAACCGAGGGCAAAGTGAATTTCGTCCGGCGGATGCTGCAACTGGGCAATGAGCGCGGGGCGGTTTCGGTGGTAGACGACGAAATCAGCAACCCGACCTACGCTCCCGACCTGGCGGTAGCTCTGGTGGCACTAGCCCAAACCGAGGCTTTTGGCATTTATCATCTGATGAACGAAGGCTCGACCAGCCGCTACGACTTTGCCGCCGAAATCTTCCGCTCGGCCGGTCGTGACCGGGTGCAGCTCAGTCGCAGCAAACTGGCGGACTTCCCGCGCCCCACCCCGCCGCTCTACCAAAGCGCCCTGCACAATTTCGCCGCCAACCAGAATCTAGGTATCCGCCTGCGCCCCTGGCAAGATGCGCTAGGCGAATATATCGGCCAGCATTTGAAACTGTAGCTGTTTGAATTCATATTTATTTGGCAGAGGCAGTTGTGAAATAGGCCCCTTTTCCCTATATTCCTGAATACATTTGGCAACATATTCCGCCAGTTTCACCGGAACAGCATTACCAATCATTTGCTCGGTATCGGCTTTGGTTCCCTCAAAAACGAAGTCTGGCGGGAAAGTCTGAATTAAACTACGCTCTTTGGTGGTCAGTGGCCTCAATGTGGTACTAATTCTAGCAGTATCCCCAGGATGACCGGGATAACCAGCCGGAACAGGCCGATTAACACCGCGTATAGTTGGGCTAGGCTCGTCAATACTAAAAATACCTCGCCGAAGATAGCTCCTGGGATGACGATAATAGTGTTCAATATCTAAACTGGTTCCTAGATAATCTCTAACGGTCATGGGCCTTGAAGCTAAGTTTTTTTGCAGATAGGGTTGTACAGCTTCATCTATCCCTCCCAATTCGCCGATTAGGAAAAGTCGTTTGCGAGCTTGAGGAACCCCACAATAACTGGCATCTAAAATTGTTTGGGTCAAACCATAGCCCGCCGCCTTTAAAACCTTGTAAGCATTAAGATAAGCTTGACTACTCGCGGCCCGGTCTACATTTTCCATTACGAACCAGGTTGGTCTAATAGTTGTTACTATCAAAGCAAATGAGGCCGTTAGGTCAGCCCGACCCAATGATTCATCCCGTTTTCCGGCTGATGAAAAATCCTGACAGGGTGGGCCACCAATAATCATTTCAGGATTAAACCTAGCAAAGACCGATTTATCAGCGTGAAAGCTAAAATTTGCCAAATCAAAATCAATTACAGGGTGTTCAGAAAAGTTCTTCTTATACACCCTAATAGCCGGTTTCCAGTGGTCAAAAGCCGCCAAAATCTGAAACCCGGCCCTTTGGAAACCTAGCGACATGCCGCCACAACCGCAAAAAAGGTCATTTACTCTCATGGTATACCGAAAAGTTCTGGGGTATTTACAATAATTGCGTCCAAGCGTCTTTCTGGGCTGAGAAAGTTTTGCCCGCCTCCTAAAATAATTTCTCTTATAGCTGATTTCGGCACCCTCGGATGGGTTAGAGCATCACAGGTCATATAGGGATGAGTTAATTTCCCGGTTATAGAAAACGCTTTGTCATTTCTAGGCCCATAAACCAGCTTTTCGGTTATTTGTCGCGGTGCAAATGTCCCATCTTTGGCAAAATCATATAACATTTTGGCAAGCCAAATTACGGCTCGCATTTGCCTCGAAATAATTTGAGAGCGCGAACGTTTGGCAGCATCTATAAACAAGCGGGTAAGACCAAAATCACTCCAAATAAACAAATCCAAACAACTTTCGGCTAGTACACTAGATTTACCTTTAGTTTTCCAGATTGGCTGCATCAGCAAAGGTATTTGATTATCTAGCTTTGCAAGCAAAACCTCATCCAAAGCCAAAATAATGTGTCCAAGATACCCTATTATTTGATTGGCATTTGTCCAATCGAGAATTTTACTGCAAATCGGGTCTAATATATTCAAAAGCGCGATTTTATCCTCAAGGTAAGCCAATGCAATACTTAAACCAACATAGACAATAGTATCTGGTCTGACTACAATTTCACTGCTGTATCTATCTTCCGATAGCATACAGGTCTGATTATCTGGCAGAACAGTTAGTTTGATTTCTAATGCTCTAAGGCTTTCAGTATTGGCTGAATTGACTGTAACGAGGTCAATTCTTGGAATACTTCCGATGGCAAGTTGAGCATAGGGCAGATAATTTGATTCAAAATAAAAGTGTAAATTTCGGGATAGAGCCTTTAGACCAAATAAATTCTCAACTTTTATTCCTTTTTGAAGCACCTTGAAATTGTCATCCAGATACAAATACAAAGGCTCAATTCCAATATAGCCCATATAACAAGCTAAAGCCGCCGGAAAAGTGCTATTGAATACGTTTTACCCCAACCATTAACCTTAGTAAAATCTCGATTAGTATTTTCTAAACCAAAAAGCTGCGGTTGAAAGCTCAATTCTGTCATGTTTTCGCTGGTTTATCTGTTATAATTTCGCAAGTTGTATGGGCAAATTGTAAACCAAATTTCCTGAATGAGCAAATATATCGTGACAAGCCTTTTGACCTATTCCGTCATCATCCCAAACTATAATGGCGCACGATTCCTGGCGGGCTGTCTCGACTCGATTCAGGCCCAGACATTGCCGCCGCTGGAAACAATTGTGGTGGACGATGCCAGCACCGATAATTCGGTGACACTTCTCAAGGAGCGTTACCCCTGGGTGAAATTGATTATCCGATCCGAAAACGGCGGCTTTGCCAAAGCTTGTAACGCCGGGCTGGATGCCGCCGAAGGCGATATACTGGTTTTGTTCAACAACGATGCCGAAGCCGACCCCGGCTGGCTGGCAGCAATTGACCACGTTTTTCAGATCCGGCCTGAAATCAGCAGTGTCGCCAGCCGAATTATGCTTTATGACCGGCGCGATACCTTTCACACCGCCGGGGATTATTACCGGGCCAACGGCGTGCCGGGCAATCGGGGCGTCTGGCAAAAAGATAATGGACAGTACGAAAAGCTGGAAGAAGTTTTCGGCGGGTGCGCTTGTGCCGCCGCTTATCGTCGCCCGGCGCTGGAGGCAGTGCGGGCCGATAACGCTGACGGCAAAATCTTTGATGAAAGTCTGGTGATGTACTGCGAGGATGTGGACTTGAATTTGAGGTTGCGGCTGCGGAACTTGCGTTGCCTCTACCAGCCCGCCGCCCTGGTCTATCACCGCCTGAGCGCGACGGGCGGTGGCACGCTGGCGAGCTACCGGTGCGGACGTAATTTTATGGTAGTGGCTCTCAAAAACATACCGGGTGAGCTATTGTGGTCATATCTACCCGGTATCGTCTTAGCGCAGTTGGGTTACGCCCTGAACTCAATGCGCCACCTTCGCCAGAAAACCGAACGCGCCCGGCTCAAAGGCCAATGGGACGGCTTACGCGCTATCCCTGACACCCTGCGTCACCGCAAGCTAGTACAGAAAAACCGAACTGTTTCTAAAGAGCAATTTGCGGCGCTACTCGAATTTCATTAATTCAATAATAGGTGAGTGGCTGCATAGAGCGTCTGGCCCTTTTCTATTTACTAATCATTACCTTTTACTAATCTGAACCCAGATACCCACCAACCCTTTTAGGGCTTAATTAATACTCGACCACGTATCCCACCCTTGAGAATCGTTTCGGTGATTTCGGGCAGGTCCTCGATGGTCGCTTCCCGCTGGACGATGCCGTCAATGTCCTGGGGCTTGAGGTCGGTAGCGATTCGCTCCCAGAGGTTGCGCCGCAATTCCATCGGGGTTGTCGCCGAGTTGATGCCTAGTACATTCACCCCTCGCAAGATGAACGGGAAAACCGTAGTGTTGACCGCCGAACCCCCCGCCACCCCGCAGGACGCAATCGAACAATCGGTTTTGGTGGTACGGGCCAGATAAACCAGGGTAGTTCCGCCCACCGAGTCAATCGAACCGGCCCAACGCTCTTTCTCCAATGGCCGCTTGCTTTCCGCCGAAACCTCCTCGCGGGTAATAATTTCGCTGGCTCCCAAGCCGTGCAAATAGGCGTGTTCCGACTCCTTGCCGGTACTGGCGGCGACGGTATAGCCCAGGTTCGCCAGCATCGAGATTGCCATACTGCCCACTCCGCCGGTTGCGCCCGTCACCAATACCGGGCCACTGGACGGCGTTAGCCCATTGAGTTCCAGCTTATAAATCGAGAGGGCCGCGGTATAACCCGCCGTACCGACAATCATAGACTCGCGTAAGTTCAGACCGCGTGGCATCGGGACGACCCAACTCGCCGGAACGCGGGCATATTCGCTAAAACCGCCGTGATGAGCCGTCCCCAAATCGTAGCTGGTGACGATAACCTCATCGCCCGGCTTATAACGCTCATCGCTCGACTCGACCACCGAACCGGATAGGTCAATCCCCGGCACAAGCGGATAACTACGGGCCACCGCGCCATTTGGAATACAGGCCAGAGCATCTTTATAATTTACCCCCGAATAGGCCACCTGAATTAGTACCTCACCGGGCGGCAAATCTTCCACCGATAACTCTTTAATGCCAGACTCAAAAACCTCCGGGGTTTTGTTTACCACAAAAGCGCGGAAGGACGTTGCCATATATGACTCCTCTCAGCAGTAGCGAAATATTTATCGTTTCTCTCAATACCTCTCAAATAAAAACCCTGTATATACTTTAACAAAAGCCGCCTCAAAAAGCAAAATTTATGGTAGGATAAAAGTGGTCAGTGGTCAGTAGTCAGTGGTCAGTGGGCTAGTTTTGAATTTAGTTAAAACTCTTAGCCATCAACCGAACTTACTCAGCTCTGTATCTTCTGACCACTGACCATTATTCGGAGCGACAAATGAAACAGGCCAAAATTTACGACTTTGAACCGGCCCGATTAGCTGATATTGAAACCGAAATGTGGCGGGCCTATTATGATCGGCTGGTACTCCGGCTGTTCCGACTTTCGATCCAGCTATTGCGCGAGCAACTGGCCCTCAGCCCAGTCTCTTCTATATATAATGCCTATCGGCTGACGATGGCGGCCTTTGTCTTTAAGCGGGGCAAGGTGCGGGAAGATTATCTCAAGGCCTTACGCTGGCTCATACCATTCTATCGCCACTTGCATGCCAGGCTTGAGGCCCTCTGGCAACCCGAAGCTGTTGCCGAAAGTGAACTGGAATGGTGGATTATTCATCGCCACGATTTCGGGCCGGGCAATACCACCAAACTGGAAAAAGCTCTGGCAGAATTATGCAGCGCGGTATATCATCTGCCAACCGACCAGACCGCCGAATTTGCTTACCACCGCTCTCAGGCTATGCTCATCTCCGATGCTGGCCTCCGCGCCCGCGAAAAAGATAAAAGCTTTGAGCCGGACTGGAAAGCAATTTACCAGGAACTCAATACTTCATATACCTCGCTCCGCCAGCAACTTGACTGGGCGCGTGATACAATATTAAAGTAAGATAAGCCGTATACCCGACCGAAAGGAGGCACAGTGGCAGAATTTGAAGCGGAAATCGAGGTGCAACTAGGCATTATCTATATCCATAAAACCGACCACCGCAATATTAATCCTAACAAGTCCCAATGGACTATAACCAGAGAAGCCGAAAGAGAGTGTTTTAATAAGGCCCATCCCGATTGGTTAGACCAGGAAAATTACAGTTGGGGATTACATTTTGAAAACGGCAAAGTTACCTATTTAGGAATAACCAAAAGCTCAGAACCTAGCAAACGAGAACTGTTTTTGGCTAAATTTGAAGATAGTAGTAAAAACCATAAATGGCATGGTTATCCGGCTGACCCTTTTCGGCACAATCAAGATATACCACCCGAAATCATAACCGGAATATGGCTAAAAGAAAGTTTTTTTAAAGCAGCAGAAATCCGTAAACTCAGTCGAGGGCAATTATGGAAACTTTAAAGATTATAATTCCTGGTGAATACTACGACAGTCAGATCCATTCCGGCTATCTTTACTTATGGAGTATTGACGGGCATATCATTACGCTCGACTGGAATAAACTTATAGAGAGTATTACTATTCCAGATAGATTAAACTTGGCTATGTGGTGTGCTTTTCGGGAAAGTGAATATTTATACGGTAAGCGTTGGAAGCCTATATTTAACGATCGAGAATTTTTTGAGGTTCTCATAAAGAAATTTGAAGACCTTTCAAAGCAAGCTCTGGATATATCACCGTCACAATTTAATAAATGCATAATCAAAGAACAATCTAATCCATTTCCTTTTCCCCACTCCGATACCAATATTCACTGGAATAAACTTTATGTTGGGAGTCGCAGTGGAATTCGTGAGGCAGCTTGCAATCTTTCTAGTCAGTACCCTATAAGCAAAAAATCAAAAGTAGTTTCTGATATTCCAGTTTTAGGTCTTAGTGCTGCAAATCAAATTCTGGCTATCGCGGCCGGTGATGAAGGCTTATTTGAATATAACTTCGGGTCGGGGGAGGCCAACCAAGAAAATAAGTTGACTTTAAGACTCAAAGAACATTCAAACTTGGCTCGTTGGTTGTACACCAGTCTCTTTAGCTCTTCTTACTTTAACGAAGGCTTTTTAGCAGATTTTATTGAAAAAGAACCCGAAAACGGTGATGCCCCCAAAGGTCAGCGTACTTTCTTAAATACCTTTTCAGCTAACCAAATTTTTAGTCAATCCGCTAGAAATGGCAAAAGTCCGACTTTATTTACCTGGGGGGTACAGGACAAAATTTGTCGGGCAACCCGAAATGCTATCGAAATTATTCAATATAACCCATTTAAAGGTCTAAGTTTTGAGCAACGGTTCAAAACGCTTGGTTCGGTAGATTTGGAAAACCCCGGTGAGAATATTGTAACTGCTGATAGTGCTTTGTTTGGCTATATTATTGAAAGCGATGAAGGTCTACTGGTAATTAATAGCCTCCTGGAACGGATGTGGCTACCGGGCGAGCCAGTAAATTGGCGCGTCTTTCCTAAGTCAAGATTTTACACTAATCAATTACATGTGATTTACGAAGACCACCTCCAGATACACTCTTTCAATCAAGACTATTTTGTAGACCAAAAGGAAAAGAAAGTCGGGATTAGCTATCCTACCGAAGTCCAGCGTTATCAATATAGTCACGCAGCATAATGAAATCTCTAAAATCCATTCTAGCCGTAAAACTGGCGGATATGGGCGACGCGCTACTAATCGTCCCGGCGCTCCGTGCGCTCAAGACGGCTTATCCTGCCGCCCGACTGGAGGTGCTAACTACGGCTACTGGACGGGCCGGATTAGACGGCTTGCCCTATATTGACCAGCTATTAGTTTTTGACAAATACCAGTTTGATAGTCCCGGCTCGGCCTTTTCGCCCCAAAAAGCGGGTCAGGTCGCCGGATTTATGGGGAATTTGCGGCTCAAAAAGTACGACGCGATTATCTTCTTTCATCACTTTAGTCTGCGCTGGGGGTTGCTCAAATACCGGGCGCTGGCGACGGCGAGTGGAGCAACGTGGCGGGTCGGGCTGGACAACGGCAAGCCTCTCGCCAGTTTCCTGAATGTACGAGTACAAGATAAAGGTTTTGGGACGGACGGCCTGACCGAGCGCGATTATTGGCGGCAGTTAGTCGAAGCTCTGCTGCAAAGCTGCCCCGGTCAGCCCTTCATTTATGACGAAAGCCCGGAAATTGCTATAGCCGAGGCCGATAAAGCCCAAGCTGTGCGATTGCGCCGCGAAATAATCGGCGATGATTCAGAGCAACCTGTGATTGCGCTTGGGCCGGGCGGGGGCGGCTACAGCCTGACCCGCCGGTGGCCTGCCGCTAATTTCGCTCGCCTGGCCGATATGTTAGTCCAAAAATATAGGGCCAAAATCGTAATCCTGGGGTCAGCCGATGAGCAGATATTAGCCGACCAGATACGAGCGCAGACCAGCGAAAAAGCAGCAATCGTTAGTCTCGCTGGAAAGACCAGCCTCAAAGAGTTAGCCGCTTTTTTGGAAGATTGCGACCTGTTGATCGGTAACGATGGCGGGTTAGCCCAACTTGCCGGAATAAGTAATACCTCGGCGGTAGTTATTTTCGGCCCGACCAATTCAATCGCCTGGTCGCCTTTCGGAACTGAAACAGGCCGGGTCAAAATTGGACAGGCCGAAATGGATTTGCCGTGCCGTCCGTGCCTGTATCGCGGGCAAAATTTGGGTAGTCGGTTGGGGTGCGCCCCTCGGCCCTGCCTCACTACTATCACCCCGCCCCAAATTTTCCAGATAGCTCAGGAATTATTGGTAGAACAATTACTGAAACATAAATCAAGGCGGAACGTATAGACTCATAAGCTAAAACATGATAGTATAAAATCAAATGGTTTGGCTTTTGGGTCGCGCCAAGGCTGATGATTCAAGCCAGCGAACGGACTAAATCAGATGGGCAAAGTATCAAAAGTAAAATCTATTGGCTGTTATAAAATAGTGCTTCAGACCGGCTTATCTCCAGTCTGAATATGCTAAGGAGGAACTAATGGCAGGCATCTTGGAAAGAATGTCCACAATTCTGCGCTCAAACATCAATGCGACGCTAGACCGAGCCGAAGACCCCGAAAAAATGCTTAACCAGATTCTGCGGGATATGACCGAAGCGATTGAGCAGGCCAAAGGGCAGGTTGCAACCGTTATTGCCCAGGAAAAACAGATGGAGGCGCAGAAAAGAGATGCCGAGCGCCAGGCTAAAGAGTGGGACGATAAGGCCCAGCGTGCAGTTAAGGCGGGACGGGACGACTTAGCGGTGGAATGTCTGCGCCGCAAGAAAGATTTTGATAGTATCGCTCTTCAGTACCAGCAATCTTACGATCAGCAACACGCCATGACCACCCAGCTTCGCAGCCAGATGGAGTTGCTGATTCGCAAACGCGACGATGCTGCCCGTAACAAAGACTTGCTGATTGCCCGCAACCGCCAGGCTACCGCCCAGCAGCAAATTAACCAGCAGATGAAAGCTTTGAGCGGTCTCGACCATAGCAGCGAATTGGGCCGCATGGAAGGCCGTATCCGGGAGAAAGAGGCCCGCGCTGCCGCCGAACTCGAACTGAACACCGGTGGAGCTGCCAGCATTGACGACCAGTTGATGCAGCTGGAAGCCGGGAGCGGGATGGACGACGAACTCAAGGCCCTCAAGTCGCGGATGGGTATGGGCGGACAGAGCTAGAAGCTAATTTTCGTATAGCTGATAGCTTGTGGTTACAGCCAAATATTTTCTTAGATAATGCCAGAGCGGGTAATTCTTTTTGAGTTTACCCGTTTTTATTTGGCCCAATTTGCATTTATTAAAATATTTTATGCCGAAATTACACACTAATAGCGGGCGCATTGCCATGCTTCATTATACCTCTCCGCCGGTAGTCGGTGGGGTTGAGTCGGTCATGGCGGCCCATGCGGGCTTGTTCACCAGCGCGGGCTATCAGGTGACAGTCGTAGCCGGGCGCGGCCCGGTAGCCGATGCCGCTGAAACCGGCTTTGAAACGATTATCGAACCGTTGGTAGATAGCAAAAACCCCCGGCTGCTGGCAATAAACCATGACTTGGATGAGGGTATATTGCCAGCCGATTTCGCCGATTTCGAGGCGGAAATATATCAACACCTGAAACTCACCTTACAGGGATATGACGCTTGTATCATCCATAATGTCCTGACCTTGCACAAGCATTTACCTCTAACTGCCGCTCTCACACACCTAGCCGAAGAATTAGCCCCGACTAAATTTATTAGCTGGTGTCATGATTTGGCCTGGACAAACTCGCTCTATTTGCCGGTATTGCACCCCGGTTATCCCTGGGATTTGCTGCGTAGTACCTCGCCGCATATAACTTATGTGGCAATTTCGCCGCAACGTCAGCAGGAAATCGCCGCCACTTTCCGGCCTGAAATCTCGCCTGCTAATATCCCGGTTGTACCTAATGGGGTCTCCCTAAACGAATTTCTGAGTTTGAGCGAGGAAACCCAAGCCGTGCTTGAGGCTGCCGAACTGGATATGGCTATACCCGAAATCCGGTTACTGCTCCCGGCCCGCATCACTCGCCGCAAAAATATCGAGCTGGCAATTCGGGTTGTCGCCGAATTTAAATCCACTACTCCGGTACGATTGGTCGTAACTGGCCCACCAGGGCCACACAATCCCAAAAATGATGAGTATGTCCGCGAATTACAGGCGCTCCGGGCCGAATTAAAGGTAGAAAAAGAAGTGGTTTTCCTGATGGAAAGCTGGCAAGACGAAATGAGCCGTCCTCGCGCTCTTTCAGACCGGGTTATAGCCGATCTCTATCGCTGGGCCGATGCCTTATTCTTTCCTTCCACTCAGGAAGGCTTTGGCATCCCGATTTTGGAGGCAGGATTGGCGCGACTGCCAATTTTCTGCACCCGATTAGAGCCGTTTGTCGAGATTGCAAACGAATTGCCTCATTACTTCGAGCCGGATGACCCTGCCGCCCAAATCGCTCGGCTAATCCAGCAAACCCTGGCACAGAATTTGCAATCCCAACTGCGCCGCCGCGTAGTGGAACAATTCACCTGGGAAAGTATTTTCGAGAAGCAAATCAAGCCATTAGTGGAGGATTTATGGTAATGGAAGGTACGCCCCCCTACCGGGTGCTGCTGGTGCTGGAAGAGCGAGTCGAAGCTGATGAAGCGGACCGGGTAGAACTGAGCCGCCTCATTCGGGCCGGGCGAGCTTTGGCCCTGGCTCAGCAAGCTAATGGCCTGACCGTCCTCTGTCTGATTCCAGTCGCCGACCCTCAATCTTTGAGTGAAGGGGCGTTGCCAGCTCAGGCCCAGCGCAGTTTGCTAGACCAGTTGGTAGGGGGTGACTACTCCGAAGCTATGGAGCTGAAAACCACCGTCCGGGTTTGTGCTCAGGCCGAACTCTCCCAGGAACTAAACGATGTAATTATCGAAAATCAGATTAATTTGGCCTTGCTGGAAGCTCGCTGGTTTGACCACCCGGATGAAGAGACCGGCGAGGCCCGCACCCATCTGGACGAGGTCCTACGGCGACCACTCTGCGATATTGCGATTATCGGGCCGGGGGTCGAGATTGACCAGAGCAAAAAACTGTTGCTGGCGGCGCGGGGCGGGCCTTTTGCCGAACTAGCTTTGCGGTTGGCAATGGGAGTGGCGGCCCAAAACCAGGGCGAAGTTACCATGCTCCATGTAGTGCGCTCGGATGCCGATGCTGATGGCTTCGATGACAGTGGGGATGACACCGCCTATAGCGATTTGCTACGCGGCATGACTTTCGAGCAGCGCAAGCGCGTCCGACGACGACAAGTAGTTGGCCCGAATGCTCAGGAAGCCATCGTCCAGGAAGCCCAGCAGGGCTATAATTTGGTCTTTTTGGGAGCTTCGATGAACATCGGGGCGGCCCACGCCGAGGCGCTGCTGCAAAATCCTTTCGGGCCGGTTGCCAAAGCGGTGCTGGATACGGTTGGGCCGAAACGCAAACGTAAAGCCGAGGTTGCCGAAAGCGAACTGCCTAAAGCCGGGCCGGGAGTTATCATTGTGCGGAGCGGTGCGCCCCGCGATTTTTATTTTGCCCGATTACAACGCCGCAAGCAACAATCTCAGGCGCGGATGGCAAGCGAAGACTATATTTCGCGGCTGGTAGATAAGTGGTTTGCCGAAAATACCTTTGACTCGGAAGAATTTAACGATATTGAGCGTTTAATCGCCAGCAAGAAAAGCCAGGGGCTGACTATCAGCCTGGGTCTACCTGCGCTTAATGAGGAAGCGACGATTGGCAATGTGATTTCCGCCGTTAAAACCGAGCTTTTCGATAAATATCCTTTGCTGGATGAAATTGTAGTAATTGACAGTGAGAGTACTGACCGCACGGTGGCGATTGCAAAAGAATTGGGTGTGCCAGTGCATGTTCACCCCGATATATTGAAAGGTAGTGGCACCCGGCGGGGCAAAGGCGAAGCCCTATGGAAAAGCCTGTATGTCCTGCGTGGCGATATTATCTGCTGGATTGATACCGACATCAAGAATCCCAACCCCAACTTTATTTACGGTCTGGTTGGGCCACTGCTCAAAGAGCCGAGCCTCCAGTACGTCAAGGGCTATTATCGGCGGCCTATCACGGTGGGCGATAAGGTCTACGAAACCGGCGGCGGGCGTGTCACCGAACTGACCATTCGCCCCCTGTTCAATCTCTTTTTCCCGGAACTGAGCGGGATTATTCAGCCGTTAGCGGGCGAGTATGCCGGGCGGCGCAGTTGTCTGGAACAGCTGCCATTTTTCACCGGCTACGGGGTCGAAACTGGTCACTTGATAGATGTCCTGGAACGTTTTGGCTTGAGCGCGTTGGGTCAGGTGAATTTGCGGGAGCGCCAGCACCGCAATCAGGAACTAGGGGCTTTGAGCCAGATGGCCTTTGCGATTACCCAGGTGGTCATCAAGCGGCTGGAAGAGCGCGAGAAATTACGTCTGACCGAAGATGTCAACCGCACCATGAAGCTGATTGCGCTGGGCGATCAGGGTTTGCGGCTGGATGTCCGCCACATTGAAGACCACGAGCGACCTTCGATGCTGGAAATTCCCGAATATCGCCGCATGTACCGCAAGCGATTGATTAAAACAGAGTAGCAAGGGTCGCGGTTGGTAAAATAGCTCGCCAAGTGGGTAGAGTTTTGATTTACTCCCAAATTTGAAGATTATAATCGGATAGTTTTTTGCTCTTCGTCCCGCTATAATTGGGGCAGATTACTTTTTTGATGCTTAATTTATAAGGGAGGAATTATGCTGCACAATGTCGCTGAAAGCCAGGCTGCCAAAAAGCCGATGAGTTGGACTCCTGATACGATTATCTGGCAAGAACTGGCGGAGGATGGCACGAAATATTCCTTACTGGAAGGCGCTAAAGATGGGCCAGGCGAGTCGTTCACCTACGCCTTTTTTATTCCGGCAGGCTTCTGGGATGCCCCCCACCGCCACTCTGCCGATTCGCGGATAGTAGTTATTTCAGGTCAGTTGAAACTGGGTTATGGCGATTCCTTCGACAAAGCACAAGCCGAAAGTTTCGGGGTCGGCGGTTATCTACTCGTCCCTGCCAACACCGTCCACTATGACGGGGCGGAGGTAGATACGATTATCATTGGCACGGCGATTGGCCCGTGGGCAACGACTTATCAGGGCTAAAACCAGGCTACCAAACTGCCTCAAAGTGTCCAAACTGAAATTTTCGGAACTAGCTAAAGCTGGAATAGAAAATGCTTTATCAAAACCATAATCTTAAAGACTAACCTGGTAAAGAAGACGGTTATGGACATTTTGATTACAGCGATTGTGATAGGGATAGGTCTAGTAATAATTGCAGGCTACGCCTTCTTTCGCTACACTCAGGCCAATGGCGGCAACGAGCATACCTGGAAGCCTCGCAAAGACAGGGGCAACGATGACCGCGACCGTTTCGGCACAAATTACTAAAATCAACCTGATTGCTAATTCTTATAATCGTAAGTTGCCGGAATAGCATCCGGCAGCTTATTTAGGTTATTACCCAAACTCGGCCTTTTTCTCAGCTTGCAAAGTGTGGTATGCTATTTGTATATTTATGTCAATTTCAGTAGAGTCGGTATTTTAAAAGTTCAGAAGAAAAAGAACCTGAGATTTCAAGATGCTACAAGTTGAAACCATCGTTAAAATCCAAAAAAATCAAAGTGGGCCAGGTTACGATATTCTCTTTGAAGATGGTCGGTCAATTTGGGTAACAAAGGCTCGAACTATACCGGCTCTACTAATCTTATTAAAATATGGGGTGGGGTCTGAAAGCGATTTAGCCAACGGTTCAACTACTTTGCCAACTATCAAAAAAATCTTAGAAGGTAAATATCCACTTGGCTTGATTAAGGATTATTATGGAGATGCCAATAAACCTTTTAGTGAGCTATGGAATGAAGAAGGTTTCACCTGGATAAAACAACCATTTGGATTGCGTAAAAATCGCAGCCAGGGTTATGTTTTAGACCCATCCGACCACGAAAAGTTGTTTCTACCTGTAAATAAGGCTTTTAGACAGTCCCCCAAAATCACTGATCTGGCAAATATTAAACAACGCTTACCCAGTTTGTGCAATCTCTGTGGGTCGCAAGTTGTCCCAGATTCTCAGGCTAAAGGCAGATTTAGTGCGGACCGGCTGCGAAGAAGAATAGACCATCGTATTCCTGTTCAAAAAGATGGAAAATCCGAGGATAAAAATTATCAAATTCTATGTTTTTACTGTAACAAAAGCAAATGGCAAATCTGTAACCCGTGTTCAAAGCCTGATTGTGAGAATTGTGCCTTAGCTTTCCCTGAAAACACCACCAAAATTTTTCCAACTGGCGAAGATATTGCGGATAGAATGAAAATTTTGTAAGGCTTGATTTCTTTTTTAAGAAGCGGTTTGCACTACTAACTCAGATTGCCTGGCGGCTCCGAGGCTAAGGAAATTTTCAATATCCTGGCCTATCGAGTTTACTACTGCTGGGCAAACCGCGTTGGACAATTGTTTTATTGCATCGGTCCGTGATACTACCTCAAGATTAAAACTATCGGGAAAGCCCATTAGCCGTCTCATTTCGGTAAGGTTAAGATGCCTTCTTTCCCCGGTATAAACTGGAATCATTGCCCCGCCCCCACTGTGGCTCACCGCAAAAGTTGGTAAAGGGGCATCAAGCGAACAAGCTCTAATCCCACTTGACCTCATTTGCAATATACAATCTTCAAGTTGAACCCCAAAATTGGCTCTCTCAATTACTAATCTGGTTTTAGGAACATCAAATCCTATTTCGGCCCAAGAAATTTTTTCGGTATAATAATCTATATACTTCTGCCATTTTTCGGTTATTGGAATGCTAAAATCACCTTTAGCAAGGTAATTCCGAAAGGGCAGCGGCTTTTCCCGTTTTTTGGTGATTGAGAAAAATAAACTATTTAACTCTTTCCTGAAAGCGATTATAAATACTCGCTTCCGATGTTGCGGTACTCCAAAATAGGCACTGTCCAGTATTTCGGAATGAACATCATAACCTGCCTCATTTAATTTTTTCAATAATAATCTGAAAGTTGTACCAGAAGAATGAGAAACAAAATTGGCTACATTCTCAAGAATTACTATTGTCGGTTTTGCTATTTTAATAACCTCCAAAATTTTTGGCAAAACTCTGGCCCTGGGGTCATCAAAGCCTAACTGTTTTCCGGCAATCGAAAAGGGCTGACAGGGAAATCCGGCAGCTAAAATCTCAAAGTAAGGCAACTTATCAGCCTCAGTTTCAAGAATGTTGCCTTTATCAAATTTAGTGCCAAAATTGGCCCCATAAGTTTTTTCACACTTCCCGTCAATTTCACACGAATAAACACACTCCCAGCCCAAGTGTTCCAAGCCGAGGCGAAATCCTCCTATGCCAGCACAAAAATCAGCAAATTTAAGGGACATTTCAACTTCTCTTTATTAGTCACAACTAATTTTTGCTTTTAGAATACTTCAATTATAGCACAAAATTACTAGCTGGTATATCCAAAATGAAGAGGCGGTAGGAAAACCTTCGCCCTCCAACCGCCTCCCTATAACTCAGCCCTCATCCCCTCGGCCCTCATAGCTTCGCTTCAATCGCACCCCTCCAGGTGGGCTAAGGCTGCCTTAATCGCGGCCTCGCCCCCTCTGGGAGAATATCGAAAATCGAAAACTAAAAGCTGACCCCAGAATTTAGCTGATAGCTTTTCAATCGTAAATCGTAAATTCCCGACCGCATTTACTCAGCACTCAGTCCTCTACCCTCCTTGCGCCGCCCACGCCTCATAAAGTTCCTCTTTGGTCTTGAGACCCATAAGCGGGAGGGCGTGATTGGCGACGTAGTTTCCGGCGGCGTGGCGGTTCTCCCACATCGCTTGATGCGCTTCGGGCATTTCGTCGAAAGGCACGACCAGCGGGTCGGTCACTTCCAGTAAGCCCGCGTCAATCTGGTCGTTCATCAGCAGCACCTCGTAGGCGTTGCAAAGGTGCGTCCCCCAGATATTAGCCGTCGGCATATAAATCCGGCGCTGGCGCATCCAGACCTGCGGAGCATAAAAACTGTAACGCTGGTCGCCCATCTCCTCGGCATAGACCACTCGCCCGGTATAGGGCTTGACCAAAGATGTACTGACCGAAAGCGCATCGTGACCGGCCCGCTCAAAAACCAAATCGGGATAGCCGCGCGGATTATCGAGCGTCCGCAGGAAACCGCCGACTGCCGCCCCTAACGGCTTGAAGATGCGGTCATTAAACAACCGCACCGCCTCTTTGAAGGCTTCGGTTTCGGTCTTGGGGTCGGGCAGGGCGGGCATTCCGCCTTCAAGCATGGGCCATACGAAATCGTCGCCCTCGCGCCGCTTGATGGACTGAATACTGACCACCCCCTTGACCAAATCGCCATAGCCCAGCGATTGCACAAACTCGCGCTGGGCATCGGTATAGGTCACTACCACGCAGCGCCCGCCCATCTGCCGGGCCGCCTCGATTGCTTCTAGGCCCACCGCGTCCACGATGCCGCTTTCGTCCACCGCGTCGGGCGTACCGTAATAGAGCAGCACCGCCTCGCCCGCCCGCAACTTGGCGCGTTGCATCATCTGGTGGGCCGAAGCCGTACCCATTTTACCCATGAAGGTAAAATGGTAGCCCGTCGAAGCCCCATAGAACGTCAGCGTGCCGTCTTGCTCCAAAAGCTGGAAGCTGCGGGCAAAAGTCTGCTCTCCGGCGTGGCTGACGGCGTAATCGGCTAACCGTCCATTGTTCTGCGCCCGGTAGTCCTCTACCAGCTTTGCGCCCGCCGCTTCCCATTCGGCCCACTTTGGTTTTTCCGTCGGGATGCGATTCCAGATGTCGCCATAACTCTTGCGATTAATCGCCGCGACTGCTCCATTCTGCTTGACGTACTCGGCTCGCTCCGGGCTGCTGACCAACCCGGTCACTTTCAAGCCGTTGCGGGCTGAGGCTTTGACCGTCTCAAGCCCGGTGCCGGTAGCCGCGCCTTCCACAAACAGAGTCTTGCTCGCTTGAATCCCCAAAGTGGTATACAGCGCCCGATAGACCGTCCCCAGGTTCAGGATGTACGACCCTGCTGCCTCAAGGGTCAAATCGGCGGGCTTGACATGCATTTGCGGGCCTTGCACCAACAGGAATTGTTGATGGCTGCCGTCCGTACCGTCATAACCCTGAATGTGGAACTCCGAATACATGGGGTCGTTGCCCATCGTGGGCGACAGTATTTCGCTTTCGCCGGAATACACTACCACCATATCGCCGACTTTAACCCGGCCCTCGCGCTTGAGTTCGCTACCCAGGGCCGCTACTAGCGCTGTACCACCGCTGCCAGTGATGTGCCAATCCCGCTCGCGCCCCTCGAACTGGCTGATCGGAATCCCAGTGATAGCCCAGATGTCGTTGTAATTAATTTCGCTGGTCAGCATATACAAAAGGGCTTGGTTCGGGCCGGGCTTCTCCACCGGGATGATGATTTTCTTTTCGGCGGTAATCGGGTCGCCGTGAGCCGGTTCGCCCGTCGCCACATCCTTGACTGCGCCCATTGCGTATTGATGAGTCGGGATCGGCGTGAAACCGGGGAAATAGGGCGCATTGCTCGGCAATAGGTCGCCATGTGCGAGTAAGGCTTGCTCTTCCTCTGGCGAATATATCAGCTTGTCCTTGACTGGCAGGGCGGCGCTCTTTTTGTCCAAAAAGGCCTGAATCCCCTTCTTGCCACCTTCGGGGTCAATCACCGCCTGAGCGAAAAGCTCGGCTTCGTGCTGCAAACCCTTGCTAAAGCCGTTCTCCCAGCCATAGCGCATAGCCTCCAGCGCCCGCTCAACCGCCTCTTTACGCCCGGCGGCTTCGGCCTGCTTGAGAATAGCGGCAATTTCAGGAGCATCAAGTGTGCCAATAGGCCATGATTGAGGTTGTTCCCAATGCTCCATTTGACGTTGTCTATACTTAAAATGATTCGCTAAAAGTGAGTTTTTCTCGTCGAGAATGAACCCCCGCGCCCAGGCAGTAGCTTCTGTTAGCACATCATTGTCATCTTTAGGCAAAGTCACTAATCCTAGATGGTCGAAAACGTCTATATCAGATTGTCTACCTCCCAAAATAATCTTCATAGTCTCAACAAAAACTTGGTCAGAAAAACTATGGGAAGGCTTATCCCCGGTTGCTAACAGGCGCAATAATCGCTGCGTCCCACCGTAGCCCGGCAGCAGGTTCAGGTTAATCTCCGGCTGACCAAAAGCGGCGGTTGGTTCAGCTAGGCGGACGTGACAGGCCAGCGCGAATTCAAGACCACCGCCCAGGGCCACCCCGTTAATCGCGGCGATACAGGGCTTGTTCATGGTCTCGATTTTGCGGAAGGCTAAGTGAGCGTTATTGGGCAGCGCAATCGCGTCCTCGTAAGTGTTCATCTCCTCCAAAAGCTGCTTTATATCCGCTCCCGCGACAAAGCTTTTGGTCCCTTGCCCGGTAAAGATGACCACTTTCACCTCGTCGCGGCGGGCCAGGTGGTCTACAATCGTAATCAACTCGTCCAGGCTGCGCTCGTTCAGAGCGTTGACGGGGGGATTAGTCACGGTCACAACCGCCACTTTTGACCCCGGCTTGACCTCGTTGTACTGGATGCGGAAATAGCGATAGACCTCAAAAATCTTCTGCTCTTCCTCGCGGGCCTGTTTGCGCTTCCATTCAGCAATCTTCTGCCGAATTTCCGCCAGCGATTCGGGATTACGCAGGGTGGTCGTGTCGCCCAAATCCTCATCGTTAATAATATTCTTCAAAAAGCGGCGCATATACTTGCCGGAGCGGGTTTCGGGGAAGGCGCTCACCTCAATATAATCACTGGGAATGGCGGTGCTGCCTTTTTCGTTCTTGACCGTCTCGCTCAGGCGGCGCTGGTCTTCCACCGTCAGGCGACGACCCGGCGTAGTCAGGACAAAAGCCACCGGGGTCAGCCCCTTCTCCCGATGCGGCGCACCAACTACAATCACATTTCCGACCGGGCTGTCAGGATTAACCGTTTTGTCGCGCAAAATTGCGCCCTCGATTTCCTCAGTTCCCATGCGATGACCACTGACGTTAATCACATCGTCCGAGCGCCCGTGCAGGCTGAACGACCCGTCGGCGTACTTCATGGCAAAATCGCCCTGGGTATAGGCCCACGTCCCGGCCCACTTGCCCCAATAGGTTTCGGCATAGCGTTTGAAATCGCCCCTCCATTCCGGGGTACCCAGCCTGGCGGCATCACCCCAAATCGTGCGGGCGAGATAGGGATACGGGGCAGTAATCACGATTTCGCCCTTTTCTTGCATCTCAGCCGGGCGGTAAGGTTGCGGTTTTCCGGCCTCGACCACTTCGCCATCGGGTAGCCAGACATCGCCCATAATCCAGGGCAAAGGGTAGGTATGAGCATCCGGGCGCAGAGGATAATCGCTATTGCCAAAGAAGTGCGTCCAGACGATACCACCGTGTTCGGTAGCCCAATAGCTGTTGATATACTGCGGAGTCATCAACTCCATCCCGAATTGCTGCACCGACGGGCTGCACGGCTCGGCACAGAAAGTCGCCACCCGCAAGCTGTTCATATCATAATGGCGCACATCCTCCACGTTTTGGGGGTCGGTCATAATCGCCTTCAGGAAAGTGACCCCGGCCTTGAACACGTTGACCTTATAGCGCTCGATAATCGAGGCGTAACGCCCAGCACTGGGAAAGACCGGCGACCCCTCGATAATCACCCCAGTCAGCCGCGCCGCCAGGGTCGCGCAAATCATGTAGGATTGTCCAGTAATCCAACCGGGGTCGGCTACCACGAAAATCGTGTCACCCGGCAGGGCATCAAACGCCACCTTGACGGTGTACGCCACCCCCGCTACATAGCCGCCGTGAGTGTGAACTACTCCTTTGGGCTTGCCGGTTGAGCCACTGGTGTAGATAAAGAAAAGGGGGTATTCGGCATCCACCGCTACCGGACGGCTGGTGGCCCAGAGTGCTTCCACCAATTTTTGGTCGGGCAGGGCCAGCAACTCTTCCTCGCTATTGACCTCAAACCCGGCCTCTTTTGCCGCCGCGATAATCTGCCCGGTGGCAGTCGCCAACAACTCGTGACTCCAGCGGTCCCGCGAGCGCCAGTTTATATCAGGTTGCCGAGTGTGCCGCACCACGATAACTGCGTCCACCCGCTCCGGGGCTTCCACCAAACCGAGCGCAATCGTGGTGCGCACCTGGCTTTTGAGGACGGTATCCATCTCGCGGAACTCATCCGCCCCCAACGCCAGCCCGACCGCTCGCATTACATCGGCCCGCTCAATCGTTATCTCACTCTTGATGGCTTCACGCACGGCGGTTGTAATCGCTTCGGCTAGGGCAGGTTCGGCCTTGATTTCCTGCAACTTACTTTCAACAATCTGCTGGGCGGTCTCAATCGGCACGAAATTATCGAGGGCTTTATCGGTGTAGATTTCCTTGTAGGCTACAATCTGGGCATTGCGGTAGCCGCCATCCGAGGTGATGACCACCCGCGCTCCGGCATTATGAATTCGGTCGGAAAGCGTCTTGTCCGAAAACCCCCCAAATACCGGGGTATAGATAATTCCCAGCCGCTTGGCGGCCTCGGTGTAATAAATCTGCTCCATAATATTGGGCAAATTGAGGGCAATTCGGTCTCCCTGTTTCATACCCAAATTTTGCAGCACTTTGGCGGCCTTGACCACTTCCAAAAGCAGCTTTTTGCGAGTGACCGGGTAACTGACCACCGGCCCACCCCGTCCGCCGTTCTTGGACTGGTCCCAGCGGTCGCCCTCGAACCAGAAAGCATTTTCGTCGCCCAACCCCGCCAATACATGCCGATCCACTTCGTTAAAACAGGCGTTGGTCAACCCGCCCGAAAACCAGCGATAGAACGGGGCATCGCTATCGTCAAAGGCCTTTGTCCAGGGTTCGTAATCGGCGGCATACCCCGAAGCATCAATCGGCTGCCCGGTTTCGCTGGAAAAACCGGCCCACTTGTTAGCCGCATCGTCCCAGCTAATCCAGGCTTTGAGTTTAGGTTCAAACCAGTGAATTTCGCGTCGGGCAATATTGCCGTGAAACTGACCGGGGTTCTGGCTGGCTTCCTGCCGCATGCGCTCCCAGCTTTCGCGGTCACGCACCGGGTTTACCCGAATTTCCTGGGGGGGTGTCATTTTTTCAAGGGCAATCGTCATCTCTTAATTTCTCCTCTTCGAGCTAGTCATTATATTAATTCCTGATTTCGACGGGGGTAGACCCAAACTTTACCTTATGGTAAATTTCGGTCAAGGGTAGTTCAATCGCAATTTCCGATAAAATAAGAACCCCGGCAAGGTCTTCATAAGGTGTCATTAACCATTGATTGGTTTCGGTTCGGTCAAAGCACTCGATGTAAATTCGTTTTTGGTCAATCAGGACGTAAGTTCGCAGGCTTTCAATATTACGATAAAATCCAAACTTCAGGGTTCGGTCACAATTTTCGGAAGACTCGGATAGAACCTCGACTATCACGGTAGGGTTAGTAATGGTATTGGCCTCATTTGCGGCAAATTGTAAGTCCCCGCAGATTGCCATTACATCCGGGTAAGTATAAAATCCAATTCTTTGAACCTGTAATCGGACATTCTCGCTAAAGACCTCATAAGGCCGAGTGGCAAACGCCTGACGCAAAAGTCCGCGCACATTGCCGATAATTCGATTGTGGTTGAGCGAACCGCCTGCCATCTGAAAAATGTCGCCCTGATAATATTCGCTCTTATACGCATTAGTCTGTTCCAGCGCGAAATATTCTTCCGGCGTATAATGCTGCTTTTTTAGGGCTTGGGTCATAATAGCTCTTCCTCAATCTTCACACATCTATTAACTCTTCTTCATCCTCATACAAATCTTCCCGCCGGAAGGTAAAATTATCGTCTTTCAACCCAATTGGAAAAATCGTAAGTCCTAAATCGTCGTCGCCATAAAGTTCCTCACGACGAAAAACGGCATCATCTGAAACAAGGCTGGTTTGATAAGCACTTGACTTGAAAAGCTCATGCTTTTTGACAGGTTGTTCACCATTCGGTGGCTTTAAATCTTGTTATAGCAATTCCAGCACTGCCTCGATCAGCCCAATCCGCTCGTCGGGGGCCAGCTTTTTGATTTCTTCGAGTATTTCCAATTTGCTCATAATATGCCACTACTTTCGTCATTCAGGGGTTGTTCCGGCTTACTAACTTCAAATTCCACTTTGTCATAGATATCAGCCAAACTTATCTCAATTTTCAAGGCGGATAGTTCAACCGTATCACTCAACTTATCGTAGGCGGTATAAACCCAGTCTCCGGCCTGATTTTTTTGATAACATTCCAGATATACCCGATTTTGGTCTATCAAAATGTAAATCTGAAAACTTTGAAGTCCTTTATAAAAGCCAAACTTGGTAGTACGGTCATATTTCTCAGTCGAGTCGGAAAGCACCTCGACAATTAGCACCGGATTGATAATCGTATCTCGCCGTCCAGGGGCAAGCTCTATTGGGCCACAACTCACCGACACATCGGGGTAAGTATAAAACTTAAGCTTGGCTACAAAAATTCGCTGGTCGCTGTTAAAAGTGCGGCAGGGCTTTCCCTTCAGGGCCGAACCAAGCGTCACAATAGCGTTGGCAGCAATAGAGTTATGGTTGGGCATTCCGCCCGCCATCTGAAAAATGTCGCCCTGATAATATTCGCTCTTATATTCCGCCGTTTCTTCCAGCGCGAGGTATTCTTCGGGCGTATAGTATTTTTTTTCAAGTGCTTGGGTCATAATAGCGTTCCTCAATTTTAAGGATTATTGGTTTGCAAAGGTACAACCGTAATCAGGTTCGCAAACCGAGCAAAATCTAACAGGTTGAGAGGCGAAGAGGTATTGGTAGCATAAACCAATATATTTGTATCAAGAAATAATTGGCTAACGCCCGTCATCGTCATATAACTCCTCACGGCTGAAGGTAGCATCTACTGGCCAGTTCGTCCAAGCCCAGGTATTAAACTCAAGCGGATGTTTAATCAAAGGTAATTTTAGTCCCACTTGAACTGCCTCAACCACCACCAAAATATGATAATTCCCCGGCTTGATGTCCGGCGATAGCTGAATGTCCAGACTAAGCTTACCCTCGGCGGTAACTTCGGCTTCTAGTTCGATAGTTTTCATAGCTGTAACTCCCTGTTCAAATTCCTCTACTAAATAGCGCTTTTACTGTCACCTTGAAGCCGGGCAGCACTTCGCCACCATCTAGCTCCCCACTAAAAAGTTTATAAAATCTAACATCCGGGTCGTTTAGACCATAAACTATCACAAATAGTGAGTCGTGTCGTCATTATTCTCGTCACCCGGAAATTCGGTAGTCAAGAACTCTGCGAGGGTATAAGTCCGCTCAAAATCATCGAGAGCTAAGGGTTCTAATTGCATAACCATAAGTGCTACCTCTCTTTAGCCCTTTAATATGGGGCGCAAATCTTCCAGCTTGTCGAACAGATGCCAGATATAGTTAACCGAGCCTTTTTCGCGGTGCGGGTGCAAATCGGCAATTTCCGGGTCGTCCAGATAGCTTTGGAAAGCAGCGCGGGAAGCCCATTCCACCAGTATCAGCACGTTGCGTGGGGATATATCGCCTAGCTGGGCCTCGCGGAATTTGCCCAGAGCAACCACCTTGCCGCCGTGTTCCTGAACAGCACGGGACGAGCGGCGAGAATAGGCCATATATTCCGTCCGGTCTGCTACATCAAACAAATTCAGGGCATACACCGGATTGGTATCATCAGTTATAACATCTTCTGCGCTCATAAATTAGGCCTCCGGTTGTGGTTCGGTGGATACTCTGAAACTATAGCCGTGTCGCTCGAAACCCAGATTATCATAAAAGCGGTGAGCATCTTCCCGTCGTAAATTGCTGGATAAAGCCATCTTGTAACAGCCCGCCTCGCGGCAACGGGCTTGAGCATATTCCATCATCTTTTTGCCAATACCGTAACTGCGCCAAGCCTGATGCACTACTACATCCTCGACTACCCCCGATTTTGCCCCTAGATGAGCCAGGTTATCCATAATCAACAGCTCGAAGGTCCCCACGACTTCCGGCCCAGCGACCGCAATGTATACCTTATAATCGGGATAACTATTTATCCGCTCAAAAACGACCTGCGCTTGTTCTATCGGCAAAACCTGCCCCAAATCGTCATTCAACTGGGCATAAAGTTGAAGTATGCTTGGCAAATCACTTTCGCTGGCTTGCCGGATTTCGAGGTCTTCGGATTGAGTATTCAAAATTGCCACCTCCCGCTATAGCTTCTGACATAGCTTTCGGCAAATTGTATTACACTCCGCCAAAATGGGGAATAGCTGATGCCTTGTACATAAAAAAGGGCGGAGAGTTGAGCCGCAAGCCGTACATAACAATTACCCTTATAGCGGTAATCTTCAGCTCTCAGCCCCAACCCTCAACCCTCTTTATAGCTCTTCTTCCCAAACCCCCATCGTGCGGAATTTCTGATAACGGGCGGCCAACATACTTGCTATTGCCGCCGTCGGTTCGCCCTCTTGCAGCCCGGCTTCCAGAGTCGTCAGATGGCGAGAAAAGGCTTCGCGTACCGTCGCAATGGTGGCAGAGTGGTCGGTATGCGCCCCGCCTGCCGGTTCGGGCAGTACTTCATCAATAATCCCAAAGCGGTGCAAATCCTGAGCAGTAATCTTCATGGTAGCCGCTGCAATCGGAGCTTTAGCGGCATCGCGCCAGAGAATCGAGGCACTGGCCTCCGGGCTGGCAACGCTGTAAATCGAGTTTTCCAGCATCAACACCCGGTCTGCCAACCCAATCGCCAGCGCCCCCCCACTACCGCCTTCCCCGATTACCAGCGAAATAATCGGTACTCGCAAGCGCGATAGTACCAGTAAATTTTCGGCAATCGCCTGGGCTACGCTGCGCTCCTCACTTTGCAAACCGGGATAAGCCCCCGGCGTATCAATAAAACATAGCAACGGCAACCCGAACTTTTCGGCCTGTTGCATCAAGCGCAAAGCTTTGCGATAGCCTTCCGGAGTCGGCATTCCGAAATTACGGGCGATATTCTCTTTGGTATCGCGGCCTTTTTGCTGACCCAACACCATTACCCCGCGCCCCTCAAATTCCGCCAGACCACCGACCAAAGCATGGTCATCGCCGAAACGTCGGTCGCCGTGTAGTTCCACAAAATCAGGACACAGCACTTTGATATAATCCAGAGTATGAGGCCGTTGAGGATGACGGGCGATTTGCACTTTCTTCCAGGTTTCGTCGGTCACATCGCTGATAACTTCTTCGGCTATCGTCGCAGCGAAATCATTTGATATTATCGAGCTTGAGCCATTTTCCGGTTTATCCGATGCGACCTTGCGAATCCGGCGTTTGCGCGGCATCGGGGCTGGGTTGCCACCTTGTCGCAATTTAACCGGCATACCGCATCTCCTCATTCTGGCGCAAAGGAATAGTCAGCAAAACCCCCTTTTCCTGGGCAGACTCACGGCGGTTCAGCAAGCGCATCAAAAGACCGACAGTAGAGTGTAATTCCTTGCGGGCCACTACCCGGTCTACCATTCCATGTTCCAGCAAGAATTCGGCGGTCTGGAAACCGGCAGGCAGTTTCTGGCGAGTGGTTTGTTCAATCACTCGCGGGCCAGCAAAGCCCACCATTGCTCCCGGCTCGGCTAAAATAACATCGGCGACCATCGCATACGAAGCCGTCACCCCCCCATAGCAGGGGTCGGTCAGAAGCGAGAAATGGGGCAAGCCAGCCTCGCCCAACAGAGCGAGCGCCGCGGTAGTCTTTGCCATCTGCATCAGGGAATAAATTCCCTCGTGCATCCGTGCGCCACCACTAGCCGAAACCGTCAAAAGTGGCATTCGGCGCTCAATGCAAAATTCAATCAAGCGTACCAGCTTTTCGCCAAAGACGCTGCCCATCGAAGCCCCCAAAAAGGCAAAATCGGCAATCGCCACCGCCAAAGGCTGACCGTCAACCGTGCCATAACCTGTCACCAGAGCTTCATTAATCCCAGCTTTACGGCGGGTTTGAACAATTTTCTGAGGATAAACTTCGCCTTCATTAGCAAAGCCCAGCGGGTCGCCAGTCTTTACTCCGGCATTAATCTCGACCCAGCTACCTTCATCCAGAATGGCAGCTACCCGGTCATTCCAGCGCAACCGATAATGGTAATCGCATTTCTGGCAAACCTTAAAGCTTTTCTGGTGTTCTTTGGTATAAGTCAATTCATTGCACTTGGGGCATTTCACCCAAATATCGTTTTCCAGCTCGCGCTGAGGGGCAATGGCGTTGCTGAGTGATTTACGTTTGAAAAAATGATGGTCTTTGCCTTTAACTACTGGCACATTCGCGTTCTGTTTCATCCCGATGTCCTCCGTTGGTCGTCCTACAATTCCAGCCCGATTATAGCTTTGGGCTGATTTTTCTTCCCGGTTGGTAATCCCTTTGACAAAAATTAGCCTGATAATATAGCTGTGATAACTTTCACACAGTCTTATTGTGCCAGAAAATCGCCACTTTTCAAGGTCTTTTGCAGCGAACAAACGGTGATTAGCGGCAAAAGGTCATTTTTGGGCGGTAGGCGGTCATTATCATATATAAAACCTTATTGTTTTCCCGATTATCATCAATTTAATCAATGGGTTTCCCAAAAGCGCCATATACGCTAAAATAGAGCCATGAATATTTTCAATCCGCTACTGGAACTATTATACCCTACTCGTTGCCTGGTTTGCGCTCAAGCTGGGGCAATCGTGCATCCCGCTTGTCAGGGCAAATTGGCTTATGTCAAAGAACCATTTTGCCATTTATGCTGCGCCCCGCTTACCGACAGACATTGCAATAGCCTGCTGTGCCGGATGCCCGAAGCATATCGCGCTCTAACCGGAGTGCGCTCGGTTTTCTGGCACGAGGGCGGTGGACGCGAGGCGGTCTTGCGCCTCAAATATCGGGGAGTTTCGAGCTTGCGGAACTGGGCCGCGAGTGAGGTCGCCAACGCTTTGCAGCGCTTTCAGTTAGCCGGTCACTTTGATAGGATTTTGGCTATCCCGCTCCACCCCCAACACTTGCGCCAGCGTGGGTATAATCAGGCTGGGATAGTAGCTGCCGCCGTCGCGCCATTGCTCGACCTTCCATATAATAGTCAATATTTGGTACGGCAACGCGCCACCCGTTCCCAGGTCGAACTCAATGCCCCTGACCGGGCCATAAATGTGCGCGATGCCTTTCGCTGGAACGGCCCGCCTTTACAGGGACAACGTATCCTGCTATTCGATGATGTCTGTACCACCGGCGCAACCCTTAACGAATGCGCTCGCAGCCTCCAAAGTGCCGGAGCCGCCGACATCTGGGCGCTGACCCTGACCCGCGAATTTGTGAAAAAGTAGCCACCTAAAGTTAAAGGAGAAGGTCATATGGGGGAGCAAGATAATGTCTGGAAAGAAATCATTGATAGTTACTTTCCCCAGTTTATGGATTTTTTCTTCCCTGATATTTATCAGAATATTGACTGGAGCAAGCCCTATGAGTTCCTGGACAAGGAGCTTGAAAAAATTGTCCGGGATAGTGAAATCGGACGACGGCTGGTAGATAAGCTGGTTAAGGTCTTTTTGCAAGGTGGTGAGGTAATTTGCCTCTTGATTCATATTGAAGTTCAAGGCTATACTGATGTAAAGTTTGAAGAGCGAATGTTCATCTACTATTATCGCATCTTCGACCGCTACGAGGAGCGGGTAATCAGTCTGGCAATTTTGGCAGACCCCGACCCCAATTTCCGTCCGGGCGAATATCGCCAGAGTTATTGGGGATTTGAGTTAGGATTTCGCTTTCCGGTTATCAAGCTTTTGGATTATAATAGGTCTTGGGCCGAATTGGAAGCCAACCTTAATCCTTTTGCAGTAGTAGTGATGGCCCAACTCAAGGTAATCGAGTTGCGCGGGACGGCTGAATTATTAAACTGGAAGCTGCGTTTGATGCGGATGCTATATCAACGCGGCTACGAGCGTCAGGAAATCCTAGAACTTTTTCGGTTTATTGACTGGCTGGTAAAATTGCCGGTAGAATTAGAACAGCAATTTCAAGACGAAATCCGCAAAGAGGAGGGTGGAAAAATGCCATACGTAACCACGATTGAACGTTGGGCCATCGAGCGCGGCCTAGCTCAAGGCCGCGAAGAAGGCCGCGAAGAAGGCCGCGAAGAAGGCCGCGAAGAAGGTAAAGTAATGCTGTTACTTAACCTAATCGGGCATAAGGTGGGGCAGTTAGCACCAGAAATGGAAGCGCGGGTTCGGCAGCTTGGAAGTAACCAGCTTGATGAGTTGAGTTTGGCCTTATTTGAGTTCAACAGCGGTGAGGATTTGCAGGCTTGGTTGGAAAAACAGCCATCTTCCGAACCAAAACCAAACTAGAATTTTATATATAGGTCTTTCGCTTGTCATGCTGAGGAACGAAGCATCTGAGCTTATTGGCAAGCTCACACCTCTTTACGGGGTGTGACGCCCGTAAGCGAAAGTCCTAATTACAATTGAAAATTAGGAGAGGGACTGCTATGCGGCTAAAGTTTGAGGGCTTGTGGCGACATCCCGACTTTATGAAGCTGTGGTCGGGGCAAGCCATTTCGGAATTTGGGTCTCAAATCACCTTTCTGGCCTTGCCCCTAACCGGAGTGCTGGTGCTGAATGCGTCGCCGACCGAAATAGGCATTCTGACGGCAGTCCAATTCGCCCCATTTCTATTCCTCAGCCTGTTTGCCGGAGTGTGGGTAGACCGCTGGCCCCGCCCCGGTTTAACCAAACCAAAAGGTTATTCTAATCATCATAATATCCTTTGCGTCAGCTAATAACAAACCTGAGTTTGTTCATTTTTGGTGGTTTAAGAGCCATTCTAGCGAAATCGGGAAGGTCAGCCAGGTCGGGTACTACTTGGGCCAGTTTGGTGCCACCTAGAGCTTGGTACGAAGCCTCTTTCTGTCCACTTCCCCAAAAAGCCTCGGTTCCGTCAGAACTTGCTTCGCTATGAGGCTGACCTTCAGCCTCATAGCGAAGCAAGTTCTGACGGAACCCTTTTTAGTAGATTATAACAAATACTACTGTGACTAGATTCACCAAAATGAGAAACGCTGGCGTTTTTCATTTTGGCTAAATCAACAAGGAAAAATTTGAACTGCCTAAAACCTTGCCGCGCAATAATGCTGCTTTGTTGGTGGTGATGAGGAACGGAAATCATATATTTATCGCTGACAATACCCGTGAAAGTGGTCCAACTTCTTGCTGTGGTGGCTATGCCACCACAGCAACCTTAAAGGCATGTGCTGAATTTTCTGACCGTTATCAAATATCAAAACGCTCAGCGTTCATAACCTTAGTCCATGCAGAAACAAAATCTTGTACAAACTTTTCTCTATTATCATCTTGCGCATAGACTTCAACATAAGAGCGAAGAATCGAGTTGGAACCGAATACAAGGTCCACTCGCGTTGCTGTCCACTTGACAGCACCTGTCCTGCGATCAATGATCTCATAAAGGTTATTGCCTGCAGGTTCCCATCTGTACTGCATATCCGTCAGGTTCACAAAGAAATCATTGGTCAGAGCGCCTTCACGGTCAGTGAATACCCCGTGCTTGGTTCCACCGCAGTTTGTTCCCAAAACACGCATACCGCCAAGCAGTACCGTCATCTCGGCTGCGGTCAGCCCCATAAGCTGGGTACGATCAAGCATGAGCTCTTCCGGGCTGACAGCGTAATCTCTCTTAAGCCAGTTGCGATATCCGTCATGGATGGGCTCAAGCGGCGCAAACGACTCTACATCGGTCAGCTCTTGCGTGGCATCACCGCGACCGGGGGTAAAGGGAACCGTCACATCAAAGCCGGCGGCCTTGATAGCCTGCTCAATACCCACGTTCCCGGCAAGAACAATCACATCGGCAACGCTTGCGCCTGTATCAGCTGCGATGCCTTCAAGCACCCCCAGCACCTTAGCAAGACGCTCCGGCTCATTGCCTTCCCAATTATTCTGTGGCGCAAGCCGAATGCGTGCCCCATTAGCACCACCGCGCATATCCGAACCACGGAAAGTACGGGCGCTATCCCAGGCGGTAGCAACCATTTCGCTTATGGTCAGGCCGCTATTCGCAATACGCGCCTTGACCGCTGCCACATCATAATCCTTACGGCCTGCGGGAACGGGGTCCTGCCAGATCAAATCTTCATTTGGCACATCCGGGCCCATATAGCGCGCCTTCGGGCCCATATCACGATGCGTCAGCTTGAACCAAGCCCGCGCAAACACGTCAGAGAAATAGGCTGGATCTTTAGAGAACCGCTCAGAAATTTCCCTAAAACCCGGGTCCTTAATCATAGCCATATCAGCATCGGTCATCATCGGATTACGCCGGATTGACGGATCTTCCACATCAACAGGCTTGTCTTCTTCCTTGATGCTGATGGGTTCCCACTGCCAGGCGTCGGCAGGGCTTTTCTTCAATTCCCATTCGTGGTTGAAAAGCATCTGGAAATAGCCGTTGTCCCACTGGGTGGGGTGGGTCGTCCAGGCACCTTCGAGGCCGCTGGTCACGGTGTCGCGGCCAATGCCTCGGGTGACCTTGTTGATCCAGCCAAGCCCCTGTTCTTCAACATTCTCCCCCTCCGGCTCCGGCCTCAACTGGCTTGCATCGCCATTGCCGTGGGTCTTGCCAACGGTATGACCACCGGCGGTCAGGGCGACAGTTTCCTCGTCGTTCATCGCCATGCGTGAAAACGTCACGCGCAGGTCGTGCGCCGTTCGGAGCGGATCCGGTTGGCCGTTCACGCCTTGCGGGTTGACGTAGATTAGACCCATCTGCACTGCGGCGAGTGGGTTTTCCAGAGAATCGCGGTTATCTCCATCATAACGGCTTGCACCAAGCCACTCCTTTTCAGCACCCCAGTAGACATCTTTTTCAGGATGCCATATATCTTCACGGCCAAAGCTAAACCCAAAGGTTTTCAGCCCCATGGACTCATAAGCCATATTACCAGCGAGGACGATAAGATCGGCCCAGCTGACCTTGTTGCCGTACTTTTTCTTAATAGGCCAAAGCAAGCGGCGTGCTTTATCAAGGTTCGCGTTGTCCGGCCAAGAATTTAGCGGAGCAAACCGCTGGTTGCCTGTACCTGCACCGCCCCGGCCATCGGCGATACGATACGAACCGGCCGCGTGCCATGCCATACGGATCATAAGGCCACCATAGTGGCCCCAATCCGCCGGCCACCACTCTTGGCTATCAGTCATAAGTTCGATCAAATCTTTTTTGAGAGCTTCAACGTCAAGTTTCTTGACTTCTTCGCGGTAGTTGAAAGCTTTCCCCATTGGATTGGTCTTTGTGTCGTGCTGATGGAGGATTTCCAGATTCAAGGTATTAGGCCACCAATCCGTGTTTGATAAGCCAACGGTAGTGTGCCCACCGTGGATCACCGAATATTTGTTGGGAGCTTCTAAGGTCATATTAATCTCCTTTTTAGGACTATCGCTTGATTAGCTTGCTCTAGGTGCTAAACTAGCGCAATGTAACCAATAAGAAACAAAATATCCTTTGAGTACTATGGTGCAAATTAAGCCAGATTATTGAGATAAAACCGGTAAGGTTGAAGTCTGACACTTGGAACAAAGACCCCAAAAAACTACCTCAGTCTGGAGAACCTGAAAGTATCTTTTCTCTACTCCATTAGTTATCTCAGGGAAAGAACCCATCACATCTTCAAGCCAGCCGCATTTAGTACAAATAAGGTGATGATGCGGCTCAATGTGCGGGTCAAAGCGAAGCTGATCGCCAGTGAACCTTATTTCGAGCAATTCACCCACTTGTACCAGTTCGCGCAAAGTCTTGTAGACCGTAGCAAGTGAAATATCGGGAATGGTACTTCGCACCTGTTCATACAGGTCTTCCGCCCGAGGATGAGTGGTCGTCCCCTCCAACGCCTGATAAATTAATCGGCGCTGGGGCGTGACTTTTTTCCCTTCCCCGTGCAGTCGTTCACAGACTGCTTGGGTTGAAAACATCTCTACACCTACCTCTCTTCAATGAGTGGCATGCTACAGGACAATTCTTTTTATACTAAATAGGTTAGCAATTTGTGTTGATTATTGATTAGTAATCATTATAGCAAACCTCTAGAGCAAAGTCAATAGATTTCTAGTAGAGGGAGTGGTTAAAATACAAGACATAACTGGCTTTTGTACTTATTATTAAGTTCATCTTTTTAAAGTTCATCACCCGGCTTCGTGTTCTAGCCCGGCGGCTTTAGCTCCGGTGCGTTTGAACGTCTACCTCTATCTTATGAATATACAGGTTATTTCGCTAAAGTCATTAGCCACGGTAGGCTTGAAGATTGAGCAATTTTCTCAAGCTCACTCCAGATTGATATTCAAAAATTGAATATTCAACATATTAAAATATAGCTAAATAGTTCAATTGTTGAGTATTTCATTGTAAAGTAAGGTGGTTTGGGGCATCGGTTCCAGGTTGAGTTCGGAGGTCAGGCTGGTGGCACAACGCTCGTAGGCGCGAAGGGCCGCACTGCGATTGCCCAATTGCCGATAGGCTTGCATCGTCAGACGATAGGCTTCTTCCCAGCAATTATCCCGCGCCAGAATCAGGCGGCACAAGGCCAAACATTCTTCCCATTGGCCTTGCGTAGCTCTGGCCTGGGCCAGTCGCTCGGCGGTGGTCAGAAAGAGCGAGAGCCGTCGCTCTCGTTCTGGCGCGGCCCAGTCGTCATAAAGACAACCCGGCAGATAATCGCCCCGATATAGGGCGATAGCCTGGGCATACAGCGCAAGGGCGGCGGGCAAATCTTGCGATTGCTCACTCTGGCGGCCCTGGCGAATCAACTGCTCGAAATCGGAGGCATCGCACCAAACGATGGTCGGGTCAGGATTGAGAGCGTAAGAAAGGCTCGCCCCGCTCCCGAATTTAAGAATATAGCTGGACTGGGCGCGGCTGGCCCGGTCAGGTTCGAGCGCCCGCGTCAGGGCATTAAGGGCGACTTTGAACCCGGCATCCGCCGCCAGGTCACTTTCAGGCCATAACAAATCCAAAATCTGCTCTTTGGGCAAAGGCTTATCGCGCAGCGTCAGCAAAAGCTGAAAAAGCTGGCGGGCTTTTTCGCGCTGCCAATCGCGGCTGCTCAATTCCGTCCCATCCGGGCGGCGCACTACAAAGCCACCCAGAGTGAAAATAGTTAAGTGTGAGTTGGATGGCAGGGGGTGGGCGACAGGCGGCGGTAGCTGGGTCAGGCGCGACAGCAGGGCCGGGTCTTTTGGGCCGAAAAAGGTCGGGCGTTCCAGCAAGAAGCGATAACCAGCCCGACTACATTCGAGCCGCAGATTTTCAAACTGGGTCGGGTCAGGGTCAAGGACTTGCTGCCAGCAATCGCTCAAAGTGTTGCCCAGTCGGTCTCCACAAGCTACCAGGAGTTGCCGGGCTGTTTCAAGCATAACCCGGCCTTCATTATAGTGGGCCGAGCCATGCTGAATTAACGCCCCCGCCAGACACAGGGTTATATAACCCTCAATCCACTCGTCCCCGGCTCGGCGAGCCACCCGCAAGCCTTCCTCAGCAGCGCGGCGGGCGGTTTCCAAATCGCCATCGGGACGGCCTTCCAGGGCGCATAACCCCATAAAACCCTCGGCCCGCAACCGACGCACCTGCAAGCGGTCTCCCAGAGCATTGCCCCTTTCATAGGCTTCGCGGGCCTCGGTGGGGCGATTGGCGACGGTATAGGCATGGCCCAAACGCTGCCAGGCCACCGCCTCAGTGAAGGGAGTACGCAAAGCCTGGGCCACTTTGATACCTTCCTCGGCCCGGCTCAAGGCCATATTCCAGTCCCCTTCGACACTGTTAATCAAAGAAAGTACCAGCAGAGCCTCGCGGTGGTTGCGCCCGGTGCGGGCCAGACCTCCAGCCCGGTCAGCTTCCAGAGTTTGAGAAAGCAGTTCGGTAGCCTCAACCAAACGTCCTGTTCGGAGATAAACCCGCACCTCTTCGGCAGGGTTTTCGGGCTGGCTGATTAGAACGCGAGCCTGGCGGAAGAGGCCTTCGGCTTCGAGGGGTCGTCCCCGGTTAATTTTATTTTCCGCCAGGTCACGAAGCAAAGCCGCCCGTAAAGCCCGGTCTTCCAAACTATTCACCAGGGCCAAAGCTTCTTCCAGCAAGGCTTCGGCCTGAGCCGGTTGGACGGTATCCAGATAGACCAGAGCCGCCCCCCGCAAAGCACGAGCGCGTCCGAGGCGGTCATTTTGTTGCTCGAAAAGCGCCGCCGCTCGATGATAAGCCATCAACGCCGGTTCAAAGCAACTGGTCAGCCGATAACAATCACCTCGTATGACCAACAGACCGGGCGATTGTTCCAGCAAAGCGGGTGCAAAAGCCGAGAGCCATTCTTCCAGTCGCTCTAATCGGCCCGCCGCCAAAAACTGTTCACTCAGACCGTTTTCCAGCAGATGACGGGCTGCTTCATAATCATGGGCCGCCAGCCAATGACTCATTGCATCCTCCTGACGACCCGCTTGCGCGTAGAAATCGGCAGCCCGACGATGCAAGCTCAGGCTGTATTCCCGGCTCTGATGTTCCAGACGGTTAGCCAGAAATTCGCCAAAGAGATGATGATAGCGATACGAGAGGTCGGCGGCGGAAGGTATCAAAAAAAGTCCGGCATCCGAAAGGTTTTGCAACATAGTTTCGCATTCCGCCGGAGCGCGGTTCAGGATGGCGGCGCAGACATCGGCCCGCAAGCGGCGCAAAATGGCACTTCCCAAAAGAAAATCCTGAACTTCCGCCGGTTGGCGAGTCAGTACTTCCTGGGCCAGATATTCGAAAAGACCGGGCAGACTTTGCGGCAAATTGCCAATTGTGAGGGCATCAATCCGGTTGCGGCTCTGCCAATACATTTGCAAGGCGATAACCCAGCCCTCGGTTTCATCGGTCAAGAGCGCAGCCTGTTCGCGGGTCAGTTCCAGACCGTATTGGTCGCGGAAAAGCTGCTCGGTTTCGGCGGGCCGAAAGGCCAGGTCGTCTTTACCCAGTAGTAATACTTCGCCCGCCGCCCGCCATCGCGCCAAGCGGTCAAAAGTGGGGCGCACCCGGCTGGCTATCAGCACATGCAGGTAAGCCGGGGCAGCCGCGATTAGTTCTTCCACCAGCGCCAAATTTTCGGGGCGGCCTTCCAGCAAATGAAAATCATCCAGTAGCAGGAAAGTTTCGTGGTCGAGCAGGTCGCACAAATCGTTAATTAAGAGGTGCAAAGCCGGAAGCAGATAGCCAGTGGTTGGCTCACCTTCCAGCCGTCCGCGTTGGAGTAATTCCAGCGCTTGATGCCCGGCAGTCGGGAACCGAGTGCGAAAAGCATACACTAAATGTACCAGCAAAACCAGGGGATCGGATTCAAGATTACCCAGACTATACCAGGCGAAGGGTCGCTCTGATGCCGCTAACCACGCTGCCAGCGCGGTAGTTTTGCCATAGCCGGTGGGGGCTTCCAGCAGAGTCAGGCGATAATCGGCGGCACTATCGAGCAGGGCATACAGGCGCGGACGGGCCAACGTCCAGCGCCGAACTCGCGGCGGGATTAATTTGGTGCGTAAAACCAGTTCTTGACCTGACATAGCTTTTGGGTTTACCTTGCCTCTCTGCAAAGCCGACCAGAAGAAACGATACCGCTATTATACAGGATTATCAGGAAGGTTAATCAAACTCAGGCTAGATTTGCGCTTTGGCCTATAAATGCTAGAATGGCCTGAATAATCGGGGGATGATGTTAGTCAGGCTTGAGGCTATTTTAGATTGAGGGGGATAATTGGATACCAAAGAATTGCCAATAACAACCGAAATTCCAGCGAAAAAACGCGATTTGTCGGCCCGCTATGGTAAACAACCGATTGGGTCGGGCGGCGAGAGCGTTAGCCGAGGTGAGGATGTGATACCGGCGATTAACCGCAAACACCCGATTTTCTTGCTGATAATCAGCCTGGGTTTTGCTGCTCTGAACGCCGAGCTGTTACTTTTTGGGGCTACATACTATGGGAATAGCCTCGGTATCGGCCTCAATATCGGCCTGATTGCCGGAGTTTTCGTAATCTCCTGGGGAGTAATCTACGCTTCGTTCATATTACCGCACCGACGCTATCTGGCCCGCTATGATTATTATTCGCCGATAGTTTTTCTGGTAGTTCAGTGGATTATGGCAACTTTGATGCTTCTAGGTCTAGCTATTCTCACGTTGGTAGCCGGGATTTTTCTGGTCGAAGGACGATTAGAGGCTATTGCCGAGATTTTGCGCTCGCTGGCACTTTACACTTTGGCGGTCATCATTCTGGTTCACGGGTTGGTAACTTTTGTGCGCTATGTCCGCTATTTATATGAACGCGACCTGCACGAGTCGTACAAAATCGTGAGCGTAGCCGGTGGCACTTCCCTGGTGCTACTAATCGTAATCCTCTACCTGTTACAATTCGACCTGGGACGGATGGGCGGGAGTGGCCCAAACCAGGGCTGGCTGGCCCTTCACCTGACTATCCGCGATATTGGGCTATTGGGTCTGACGGTTTTCACCTTTTTATGGCAGGCTACCGCCCTCGCTGACCACTAGCTTCATAATCCAAAGGTTAAACTCCGACTGAAGTAATTTTCTCCGGCACGAGATAAAGGGTCATGCGCTCTTTATCGCCAAAGGATTTTACCTGGTTTTGGCCCTCGATTGGGCCATAATATCGAAAAGCGATGGCTTCCAGGTCGCGTCCGGCGGCATCTGAGGGCTGGTCGAGGTCAAATTCGGCTTGCCCTTTGACCACTACATAGCGCCCGCCATGCGGAACGCTGATTGAAAGGCGCGGGTCGCGTTGCAGATTGCGGGTCTTGAGGCTATCTTTTTCGATGACAAAAACCAGTCGGGTGCGGTCAGCATTAAAGCCAAACCAAACCGTCGAAAGCTGAGGCGACCCATCTAGGTTAATCGTCGCCATGACCGCGTAATGGGGATAGGACAGGTAGGCCAGTTGTTTTTCACTAAATTCGGCACTCATTTTTCAATACTCTTTTCTTTTTATTTACATTTTTATAGAGCCACCCGGAATTACAGGATAAAGCTATCTGGTTTGAGTGTCAAACCTGTGGCGCGACATAGCCTGGGTTAGTGGTCAGTTGTATCTGATAGCCCTTCGGTCTATAATCACCCCTGCAAAGGGTTATTTTAACACCCCTTTTTCGGTCATTTTTGGCTGATTATAATAATGGAGTAGGCTTGAAAGCGGTTATCGCCCCGACCTCAAATTTGAACCCACCTCGCAAACTAGCCGCGTTCTGGCGGGCGGTCTGGCCTTTCGCCGCTTATTGGGGGCTGACGATAGTTTTTAGCTGGCCTCTCAGCTTGAATCTGAGCCAGAGCGGGGTCAGCGCCCGCAGCGCCGACCTGTGGCAAAATCTCTGGAATTTGTGGTGGATGAAACACGCCCTGCTGGAGTTGCATACCAATCCATTTCAGACCGACCTGCTTTTTTATCCCGATCATCCTTCCTTGTACCTACACGCTCTGAACCCGTTGGGCGGCCTAATGAGTATTCCCCTCCAAGCCGTTTTTGGGCTGGTGACGGCCCATAATCTGCTAGTTTTGCTAGGTTTTACCCTCAGTGGCTATGCCGCATACCAACTGGGGCGCTATTTAAGGCTTTCGGCGGGAGCGGCATTTTTGGCGGGGCTGACTTTCGCTTACAGCCCAATTCTTTCATCCGAGCTAGACCTGGGCCAGCTTGAACAGATTACAGCCTATTGGCTGCCACTATTTGTTCTTTTCTTCCTCAAGGCCCTCAATTCCGAGGCTTCCAGCCCATCGCCATCGGAGGCAAAGGGCTGGCGAGACTATTTGTGGCCTGCGGCTTTCTGGCGAAATTGTCTGCTTGCGGCAATAACATTGCTATGTACCGCCCTGACCACCTGGTATTACGCAATAGATTTGGTTATCTTTGCGGCCCTGGCGGGACTGGCGTTGAGCCTGAGTAGCTGGCGACTGGGTCGGGCTGACGTTAGAGCTTTCGCCATCCGTCTGGCAGCTTTAGCCCTAAGTTGTGGGGTTTTGCTTACGCCCTGGCTGTGGGTAACGGCCCGCGCCGCCTTAAACACCCCGACCGCCGCCGCCCGCAGCAGCAGCGTGCGCTACAATTCCGCCAGTCTGCTCGACTTCTTCCGGCCCGGCGAGTCGCTATTGTGGTTTAGTGGCCCAATCGAAGGTCAGGAATTCTATCAATTCTTGGGATATATCGCTTTAGTATTGGCAGCAATCGGCCTGTTTGGATGCTGGCGCGAGGCGCGAGGCTGGTTCGGGTTGCTGGCTTTCTTCCTGATTTTCGCGCTCGGCCCACAATTTAAAACCGGGCTGGATAGCTATCTGGATTTTCCATTGCCGGGCGCTTTGTTGCAACGTCTACCGATAATCGGCGGCTTTTTCCGAGTGCCAGTACGCTTGCTGGCCTTTGCCATGCTGCCGCTGGGTCTCTTGGCAGGGATTGGCTTTGATTGGTTATCGCGCAAACTGGCCTTTCGGCTACCGCAATATAGCTGGGCAAAGTTCGCCTTCGGGGGACTGGTCGCCGGGCTAATTTTTTTGGAATACTTTCCCGGCCCGCGCCAGACCGCCGATTTAGGGCTTGACCTCGCGGCCTGGAAGCAGATTCAACCACCGGGGGCGGTGCTTTCGCTCCCGTTTGGGCCGTTGGGGGGCGGCATTCCGATGTATGAGCAGACCGGGCATGGACAGCCGATAATCGGCGGCTATTTGGCCCGGTTGCCCGGCTTCGATTTCGTGGAGCAAGCCCCGATTATCCGCGAACTAACCCAGGGCAGCTTTAAGCCTTCCGCCCCGGATTTCGTATCCAACAATTTTGAGACAACCTTGCTTCCGGCCCTGAATATCTATGGGGTGCGCTATCTGGTAATTCACCGCGAACTGTTGAGCGTCAAACAATCTGCCGCTCTCGACAAAACCCTCCAACCGCTTTTGGAAAATAACCCGCCGATAGCTCGCGCTGGCAAGCTTGAGATTTATCGCGTCCCGGAATATAAGTGGCCTGATAACCCGCTACCGGGTTGGGTTGACCAGGGCAAAGGCTGGTACGAGGAAGAAACCAGCCCGGCTATTGGGACTTATCGCTGGGCCGAGCGCGAGGCTACCCTGACTTTGCTCAACCCCAACCCGCGCCCGGTGCGCTATCGGCTGGAATGGAGCTTGTTTGGTTATCGCCAGACTTATCCGGTACAGCTTTCGCTCAACGGTTTCTCGATTGGACAAAAAGAAGCTTCGCCTACTCTTCAACAACAGGCTTTTGAAATCGAACTCCCACCGGGCCGCTCGACCCTCGTAATCAAAACCACCCAGGCGGCCCAACGCCCCAGCGAGGCCGAACCCAATAACCGCGACCCCCGCCCTCTGGCCTTTGCCCTGGCCCATCTACGCCTGACGCTCATCTAACGCTGGCTAGATTCAAAGTATCTATATCGAGATAGGGGAAAGTAAGGACTGAGTTGCCCAATCGTAAATCCCCTGACCTCACTATGAAACTGCCTGCAAAGTCTCCGGCACATCGTTTTCGGGTTTGTTTACCAGCCGTGAGACCGGATACAGCGCCATTTCTTGGGCCGGGTAGGGTTTGAGCAAAGGCAAAATCTGGGCCGGGTCGGTAATTCCAGGGTCTAGCCATAGCTCTTCGTCGCCTGGGTGCAAAATTACCGGCATCCGGTCATGGATGTCGGCCATCAACTCATTGGCCTCGGTGGTGATAATCGTATAGGTCTTGAGGACCGAACCATCGGGGTTTTTGTACAAATCGTACAGCCCGGCAAAACCGAAAAGTTCACCATTTTTGAGATGAATATAAAACGGTTGCTTGCTCGTGCCGGTTTTTTGCCATTCATAAAAGCCATCAGCCGGAATAATACAACGTTGATTTTTAATCGGCTTGCGGTAAGCCGGTTTTTCGGTGATACCTTCGGCCCTGGCGTTAATTGTACTATAGCTCGATTTTGGCTCTTTCGACCAAAAAGGTACTAGCCCCCATTTCATCCATTCCAACCGATTAGGGCTATTTTTCAGCACCACCGGCATAGCTTGAGTTGGAGCAACATTAAAACGCGGGGTCAAAGGTTGCTCGGCCTGGGCAATCTCGAAGCGTGCCTGAACTCCCGCCGTATTGCTTAAAGTATATCGTCCACACATAACAACATCCTCCTTTGAAAAAGTGATCAGTGGTCAGTAAGGTAGTTTTGAGTTACACTATTACCCACTAACCGTCTTCGGTCTACCAAACCTCAGTCCTCAATCCTGCCGTTCCCGACCCCCTCTTGTCAGCACGAGCCAAGAGTGTTATCATTTTAACCAGCAGTAAAACGACTTGCAGGCAATCTGTTTCACGCTTTAGAATTCATACCCCTTTGTAAAGGAGAGAAAAATGGCGCACATCCCGTTTACTCGTAATCATACTGACCATAGCACCGATATGGGCTTTCAATTTGAATACTTTTGTGACCGATGCGGTAACGGTTTTATGAGCCACTTTCAACCCAACAAAATGGGTATGATCGGGGAAGCAGCGCGGGGTTTGGGCAGCATGTTCGGCGGTATTTTTGGCAAAGCCAGCGAAGGGTCTTACGAGATTGACCGCTTGACTCGCGGCAAGGCCCACGATGAGGCCTTTGCCCAGGCCGTTGCTGAACTCAAACCGCTGTTTTTGCAATGTCAACGCTGCGGCACCTGGGTTTGCCGCGAGGTTTGTTTCAACAACGAAGCCGGAATGTGTGCCAATTGCGCTCCCAAGCGGGAAGGCGAAATCGAAGCCGCCAAATCCGCCGCATTTGTCTACCAAATTCAACAAAAAGCCCTCAATAACGATATGGTTGGCGAAGTAGACCTTTCCAAAAAACAAGTCATAACCTGCCCCCGCTGCAATTCCGCTACCGGCGGGGCCAAATTCTGTCCCAGTTGTGGGCTTAATCTAATGCCCCAGCCAACTGCTTGTCCTTCGTGTCAGGCCCAAATCGCGCCTGGCGCAAGGTTTTGCGGCAATTGCGGCAACCCTATCACCTGATTTTCGCTTTAAGCTATAGGCAAGGCGGTACCATCCAAAAAGGTGCAGCTTTCAAATCTTATAACAATGGTTAGATATAGCAGGTAATAAATGCCACCGACCTCTCTTGCTAACTCTCATCATGGTAATCCCGAATTTGATAAACTTGAGCCACGTGAGCGTTTAGTTTGGTGCGCCCGCGATTTGTTCCAGCAGAAAACCTTTGATGGAGTGAACATTCGGGAGATTATGAGCGCCGCTAATGTTACCCAACCCACCATCTATTATTATTTTCAAAATAAGGACGGTCTTTTTCTGACGGCGCTATTGGATGTGCTTCAAGAAATTGACGAAAGCTTTAATGAAGCCCTGCGCCAGCCCGATTTTACGACCCAACTACGAGCTATCACCGCCGCCTTTTGTAACCCACCGCCCCCAAATCTACCGTTGCTTTTCCACGACTTAAATCAACGAGTGCAGATAAATTCACGCTTTGCAAACCAGGGCATCGCCATGAACGAAGCCCGAAAAGCTTACCTTTACGTCAATCAGATATGGCCGAGGGCGCTGGAAAATACCTTGCGGTTATCACGTCATCGAGCCGAAATCCAGGCCTCTAATCCGGTTTTTATCGCCCACTACCTTCTAACCACTCTGACCACTTATTCGCATTCGGCCTTCAACCAACTAACCAGCAGTAGTCCCGACCAATCTTTGGAAACTTTAGTAGAATATTTGCTGGCCTCGATGCGGGTAAACTTGACCGGACATATTTAGGTCTAATAAATAAGTTTTGAGTTAAAATGCCAAGTATTTGCCGGGATTATTCCACCTTCGGCCCTTTTCTGTCCCTAATTATCGGTGATTTTAACTCGTTTCGATTAGCTATATACTTTGTATCTAAAAGGCCGTTTCGATTAGCTATTATAACTAGCGTTATATATAATTTTCGCTATATTGATTATAACGAATGTTATTCTAGTATTTTGGCTAGTTTTGTGGCTCAACGGCTTCCAACCAGGCTCTTTGCCTTTCCTCATCCAGCCAGCTTGTAGCTATCTCTTCCAGGCGGGTTTTCAAGGCCGGATTTGTCCCGGCTCTGGGTTGCCTTTTGAGCAAGATTGCCAGTTCATCCAGTTCAGCTAAGACGGCATCCAGGGCCGCAACCCTGGCGGTATCAAGCTGAGTGACAGGATTAGAATTCTCGACGGCTTTTCTCAGGCTGACAACTGTACTGAAAGGGATTGCTAGAAAAGTTTCGCTGACCACCCCGCGTTCCCGTCGTCCGCCAATGCCGGTAAAGATAAAGGCCAGCACGCCAAAGAACATAGCAAACATTATGCCAAAGAGCCAGTTTAACCCCGGCGGTAATAGCTGTCCCCCGGCATTAAAGCCCAAAAAGAACCCGACAGCCAGAGCAACTACCAGACAACCTGCTCCGGCAAGCGATGGGCGATTACTTTGATTTTGAGGCTGATTATCCATTTACTTGCTCCTGACAACCGAAACTTACAGGATAATTTTGAGTTTGAATTTTGAGTTTTGAATTAAAAGACCTACCATTATCGTTTTTCCCCGCCCTCTTCCGTATTCGTCTTACAGTTCCCCTGACCCCTCACCCCAGAGAAAAGGGCAACAAAAAACGGCTTTTCAGCCGTCTTTTAATTCTTTATCAGGATACACCAGACGGGACTCGAACCTGTGACCTTCTGCTCCGGAGGCAGACGCTCTATCCGCTGAGCTACTGGTGCGTATTTTACAATAAATTTATTATACTCCGCCCCCTATCGCTCGTCAAGCCTTAGCTCATTATAGACCATTATCGCCCGCTTTTAGCGTGCTACATACAAAGTATATAGGTTGAAATTATTTCAAAATGAGCTGAATTTTTTATTATCGTGCCTGAAGTAATTCCAGAATTAGTAACCAGGAAGAGCTAAGAAGAGATATTCCTCGGTGGTCTCTGCTCTTGAGGCAGATTCCGCTTGAGGTTAGCAAGATGTCCATCAAAGATATGGCTCATCTGTTGTTGGAAAATAGCCTGGGCCGCCCCAAACCAGAAAGCTTTCGGCATCAGGCGGGTCCAAGTCATTGGACTTAAATCCACCCCGATTTGCAGCTTTGCACTAAGACGCGAAAGTGCGGTTTCGCCAGAAGCTTCCAGAGGGCTTATTTTTAGCTGAACCACATACTTTCCCACCAAAGTACCGGAACGGGGCTGTACAAGCCTCTCATCCGCCGTATGGATGTGGATTAGGCCCGCCTCTCGGCTTGAAGCAGGGTCAAGCTCAACTGCTAAGGTCACTGACATAATTTTGCCCAGGCCGCCCACTGTTAGAAAAACCTGTCCCCGCTGTCGGTCAGGGCTAGTAACTACCCGGTCAGCGCCCGGCACATTTTTGACGAAAGTTCCTACATCGCTCAAATAATCATATAGCTGGCCTACCGAAGCGGCAATCTCGATTTCGCGCCGCACTTGGCCTGTCACCGTATAACCACTATCTTTGGTCTGGTTGGCAGACATGCTCTAGCTCCGTTATTTAGCGCCTGAACTATTCCGCCGAACCACTAGCGGCGGCTTTAGCTTCCCGAACTTTGGGCATATCGGTCCCAACCTGCGACCAATTTTTATCGCGCAACTTCATGGCGAGATACCCGGCGGTGTCCACTTCCAGCCCGCTTACATCCAGATATTTGACACTGCCGAACATTCCACCCGGCGACTCTTTGGTAAAATCGGTGGGTTGGACTACCCCTAAGATAATAACCTGTACCGGGAAATCAGCTTTAGGGCGCAGTTGGTTAGCTTGCTCAACTGCTTTCTGGCGTTGTTCGGCTTCCTTGAAACTAAGCGCCGTCCAGCGCACATTAGTAGTGCCATCAAGCTGGACATCAATGACCGCCTCGATATTGGCAACGTGCGATACTTTGCGGCTGTGGTAAACCCCAAAATAGCGAGCCGGGCGATAATTATAAGCCGCCCCTACCGAAGGGCAGATGTAAACCTTGTTATCTACCACTTCTTGCCAGGTTTTAGTACAGTTTACAATCATCAGGGTTTGGTTCTCTTTGGGAAGCTTCTCGCTCATATCGCACTCCTCTATCCTTATCAGTATAGTCAGTCATTGCACCATATAATTTACTGTAAGATAAATTATACCTGATTATTCGGGATTTTTAAGCCGAATCCATGTGAACTTTGGTAGCTAATTTGGGAATAGGCCATAAATGAGCCATCGGGAACTCAACCCCCGGCAAAGTGGTATAATATACCCGCCTTTTGGCCTAATTTTTTATTCGTGAAAGCCAACTCGGTTATTTATTTATTGAATATTCATAACTTTAATAAGCTTGGATGATAATTTAGAAAGTAGCAAATGCGGGTAATTAGCGGGGAAGCTAAAGGTCACACCCTCAAAGCTCCCAAAGGAATGACTACTCGCCCGATGTCGGATAAAATCAAGGGGGCGGTCTATTCGATGCTCTCCAATATTTTAGCCGACCTAGACCGGGATTGGGGACGAATCCTCGATTTATATGCTGGAACTGGCTCGATTGGGATTGAGGCGCTTTCACGCGGCGCGGAGTGGGCCGATTTTGTCGAAATCAACGCCGGAGTTTGCCGCATCATCAGCGAAAATCTGGAACATACCAAATTGACCACGAAAGCGCGGGTCAATCATCGAGCGGTACACGCTTTTCTCAATTCGCCGCCACCCTCTCCTGGCGCGACCCAAATTCGGCGGATGGCAGGCGGTTTGCACCGTCGCAAGGGCGGGATAGAGCGCGACAAGACCAGTCCGATAACCTCACTTCAAGCCGAGGCTCAAATCGAGATGGAAGCGGCAAGCGAGGCGGGCAACGAGTTGAGACTTGAACCCGAAGTTGACAACAATACTATACATAATGAACAACAATATGATATAATCTTTCTTGATCCACCCTACGCTGACCCTCGGATAAACGACACCCTGGCACATATTAGCCGTAGTGGACTTATTAAACCGGGTGGTTTGGTCATTATCGGTCACTCACCCAGGGTTACGTTGCAAGCGTCCTATGGGGCAGAGAGCGACCCAACTACGGGCGGAAAACCAGGTCAACTAAAGTTGCTGCGGCATCGTCGTCACGGCGATTCGGCCTTTACCATTTTTATAGCAGGCGACCCGACTGATTATGGCCTGGAGGGGTTATCAGACGATATTCGAGCCGCGCCCGACCAGGATTTTGAAAAAACCGAAGAAATCGAACAGTCAGCAGAACCAGAACCGCAGGAGTAGCAGGGCTGTACTCCGCGCACTCTCACTTTAACCAAAGGAGCAAGTAAAGTGATTCTAGCGCTATATCCCGCCAGTTTTGACCCGATAACTAACGGCCATATTGATGTGGCAAGGCGGGCGGCTCGGCTGTTTGATAAATTGCTGGTGGCAGCCTTTGATGCACCCAGTAAAAGTCTGCTTTTTACCACCGATGAGCGGGTGGCGATGCTCAAGGAAAGCTTGAACGACCTGCCCAATGTTGAGGTCGGTAGCTATACCGGTTTGACTGCGACGTATGCCACCGAAATTGGGGCGCGGGTGATTGTGCGGGGCTTACGGACGGTCAGTGATTTTGAGTGGGAACTCCAGTTGGCCCAAAATTATCGCCACTTAGCTCCTGACCTCGAAATTGCGTGTCTGATGACCAGCCAGAACTACTCTTTTATGAGCAGCAGTATGGTCAAGGAAATCGCCAAGTGGGGCGGCGATGTGAGCCAGATGGTTCCGATGCATGTCAAAGACCGGCTTTACAGTCGGTTCGGGCGCGAGTAAAATTTTATTCCCCTATCCAACCCAGGTAGTTGCGGGGAGCTTATGGATATAGATTATTTAATTGACCGAATAGAAGCCCTTATACAGACCGGTAAGCGCGTACCACTTTCTAATAAAGTGATGGTGGACGAGCAGGAATGCTATGCCCTGATTGACCAGATGCGGGCGATTATCCCCGAAGAAATCAAGGCCGCCAAGCGGGTTCTCAAAGAGCGCGATAATATTCTGGATGAGGCCAACGAGTCGGCTAATCACCTGGTCAAGCAAGCCGAACATGACCGCGAGATGATGATTGACGAGCGCGGTTTGCTGGATGAGGCCGAGCGCCAGCGTGACCAGATTGTTAATGAAGCGAACCAGGAAGCTTTTGAGATTCGGCATCAAGCTCAGAATATGTATGAAGAATCGGTAGCTCAAACCCAGGAGATGCGGGAAGGGGCGAACCAGTATGCCATGCAGGTACTTCAGGAACTGGACGGCCTTTTGGACAAGCATCTGAGTGTGGTGCGGAACGGTCTGCAAAACTTTGCCCAGCAATCCCAGCAATATCAGCAGCAGATGGAAGATTATCAGCGTCAGCATCGTCCGCAATACGCCCCGACCAAAGCCGAATTAGCCGAGCGAGCCGCTAAAGCCAGCAATAATGGGGCAACCCAGCAGCGCCCAGCAGCCTCGCGCCCTGCTACCAATACCAGCCAACCGAGCGCCCCGCCTTCGTCGCCGCAGCCCCAATCCCGGCCCGCGCCGATAGCCGCTCCTCAATCGCAACAACAGCAACCCCGGCCCACTGCGCCGCGCCCGGAAGAGCGCCGCCCGGTAGCGCCTGCGCCATCTCAAGCGCCCCCACCCCAGTTGCCCAACCGCAATCCTTTAACTTCGACTGGCCCTGGACGGCTCAATTTGATGCCAAGTACGCCTCCTCTGCGCCCGGTACCAAAGCCGATTAATCGGAACGAAGAGAATGACCCGCTCGATGATTTCGATGAACCGGAGGTTGAGGAGCGGCCCGCCCCGCGCAACCCATCCGGTAATCCGATCCGGCGGGATAATCCGTCGAGTCGGCCACCCTTTTAAATCGTGATTTTATTTTATCCATTTTATTTCCCATGAGCCATATTACTAGAGATATATTATATGAAGAACAACTTTTCAAATTCAGATAAAGATTTCGGTGCGCCGGTACGCCGTTCGCGCTTTAATATCAGCACTAATCGGGTCACTCCGGCAATACCGCCCGAATTTGCCCGCGCCCCTCGCCCGGCCCGTACTGCCCATCCCAAAGGGCCACGCCCCGATAAAAATGGCCCGCTCATTTTCAATGTGGCGACGCTGTTGCGTGAGCCGGAGGGTTCGCACCGGGATTATGATTACGAACAGGCCCGTCTGTCACTAACCGAAGTCGTGGGCGAAAAGCCAGCCGAAGCGACCAATATCGAAGGCCACATTCGGCTGACCAAAGTCCGTCAGGATGTGTTGGCCCAGGGTCTCGGTCAGGCCGACGTAATTTTAGAATGTGTGCGTTGCCTCACCGACTATGAGCAAGCCCTTGAATTCGAGCTGGAAGATGTCTATCACCCCACGATTGACCTTATCAGTGGGCTGCCGGCGGCGGCGGAAACCCCGGAAGAGGAAGCCGAACTCAAGCTGGACGATAACCATTTGCTCAATCTGGGCGAGGCGATTCGCCAGCAAATTCTGGTCAGCATCCCGATTAGCCCGCTCTGCCGCGAGGATTGCCCTGGCCTACTCGCCGACCTGGAGCGAGTAAATGAGTCCTCCACCCTCCCCGACCTGGAAGAAGCCGAGGCGGAAGAGGAAGAACCCATCGTGGTGGACAAACGCTGGGCCGCCCTCTCGCAACTGCTGGAAAAGGGCGGGGATAATTAGAGAAGTTGATATAAAATACACAATATAAATCTCACTCATGCCAAGAGAAGCTAAAGTCCTTGTAGTTCGCGCTCGACTTTAGCGCGATAGAGGTTTTTGGGCGGAGCGAGTTGGAGATATTTTTCAAAGTCGGCTTTGGCCTCAGCTTTGCGGCCTAGCTTTTGGTAGACCTGCCCGCGCCAGCGATAGGGGTCGGCGGCTTGCGGATCGAGTTCGAGCGATTTAGCAAAATCGGGCAAAGACTTCGCCAGGTCGCCCGTGCCGACATAGAAATTGGCTCGCCCGTTCCAGAGCTGCGGCTCGGTTGGGTAAGAGGCTATCGCCTGATTATAAATCGGCTCTGCCGCCCAAAACTGCCGGACATTGTTCAGGTCGTCGGCTTGGGCCAGCATATCGAGGGCTTTCTCGCGGGCAACCGTCGTCGGTGGGATTAAAGGTAGAGTTATCGAAAGCACCGCGACCAATATCACTGTGATACCCAGCCCTGCCAGCGTTCCAAATCGCACCCGCTCGCTGGTTCGACCCCGAAGCGCCCGTCCTACTTCCCATAATCCCAAAGCGGCAAAGGCCAATAAAAGCGGATAGGCCGGTAAGGTATAGCGAAACTCGATACGTACCACGGCATTGACCGCCATTAAATAAGCAATCGCTGTCCACAAAGGCCACACTCCGCGCCCCCAACGCCAGCCCGCCGCGACAATCCCGAGCAGCCCAAAGATGAGATAAAGCCGGTTGAGGTTATCGGTCAGCCACCTATATTCAAAGTATCCAGGGTCGTAATAGGGGAACACATAGTGTTGATCCCACATAAACCACAGCCGCTTACCGACAGTTCCCTGAAATTCCATCGGTTTCAAGCGCACATAATCCGCGAAATATTGTTTGAAATAGTCGCTCTCGATAGCGGTCAGTCGCTTGCGGTCGGTTTTAGAAAGCGGCGTACCCTCGGCGGACTGGCCTAACTGTAAGGGCAGATAATTGCTTAAACGCTCCCAGATTGGCTCGGCGGTCGGGTTGGGGCTGGCTTCCGAAATCACGGTCTGATAGCGCGGAATACCGCCATAAGTGACATAATAAATACCAACAGCCGTCTGATAGGTCGAGAGGTCGGAAGCCAGCACCGGGCCAGCTTCCTCAAAGGTGTTCAGATTGGCGGCAAATTGAGGCCACAGGACTAAGCCTAGCCCTATCGCGACTATCGCCGGTTGCCATAATCGCCCCCATTGTTTACCAAAAAGAGCTAGAACTAGCAAGGCCGGGATGGGCAGATAGACAAAAGTCGGGCGGGTCTGCATCAGCCAGCCCAGGCTCAGGCCCAGCCAGAATAGATAAAAAATTGTTTCGGGATATTTGAGAGCTTTGACCCAAAGATAAGTTGCCAGGGTTAGCCAGAAAGCCGCCGCGATTTCAGTCAGGGTCACGCTGGTATAGGCTATCAGGAAAGGGCAGAGTGCTACCAGCCCCGCCCCCATAAGCGCCATCGGGTCGCCCAGATATAGCTTGCCAAAACGCCATCTGACAATCTCGCTAGGCTTTCGCAACTCGATTAACAGGCCGTAAACCATAAACGCAATACCCGATAACATTAGAGCCTGAACTAACCACATCACCTTGAGATTTGGGCTGGCGGGTAAAGGTGGGCCGAAAACCCGGTCTGGCTCAGGTTGCGCTCCTCCAATTAGCTTATAGATACCAGCCAGGGGCAAGGTATAGCCGGGGCTGCGGATGGCATCGGGGGTATAGCCTTTTTGGGCGTACTCGTAGGCGATGCGACTGTATTCATAAGAATCATAGCGCAAAGCCTGGGGGTATTTCACCACAATAAACAAGTTCAGGCTCAATCCGACCAGCAAGACCAACAGCCCTATAGGGATATGTAGCCAAAAACTCAGCCGTTTGAGATTATCTTTAGCCAAAGCTGGTTGGGTTGTCCGCCCCTGCCGCCAGTGCCAGCCACCGATTATGGTAAGCGTTCCCAGCGTGACGGGCCACCACAGCCATGACAAGAAGCTATTTTCCGGCAGAATAAAAAACCCCCAACTTAATAAAGCTACTGAAGCCAGCCCATATCCGGCCCAACTCCATTTGCGGGCTAACACCTTACTATCGTTTTGTAAAACTGTTTGGGTCGGCCCGATTTGGTCCTCCGGCTCAACCGTCACTCTGGTTCGTTGAAAAAGCTGCATTTTGGCTCAATTTAATATGCTAAATCCTAACAATTCAGGCAAATGATTATTGCAAACCCTGAATCTCGCGCTCGATTTTCAGCCGACTGGGATGATTAGCCGGGGCAAGTTCCAAAAATTTTCGATAATCCGCCAGGGCTTCGGCCTTGCGCTTGAGTTCCACCAGTACCGCGCCCCGCCAGCGATAAAAATCAAAGCCTTGTGGGTCAAGCTCAATCGCCTTATTATAGTCGGTCAAGGCCTTTTCCGGTCTGCGCCCGCCTGCAAAGTAATTGCCGCGACCGCTCCATAGCTGCGCTTCGCCGGGATATAGCGCAATCGCTAGATTATATAACTCCTCAGCCTGGCGGAATTGTTGCACTTGGTCGCGGTCAATTGCCTGAGCCATTGTGTCAAGGGCCTTCTCGCGGGCAATATTAGTCGGCGGAACAACTGGCAAGGCTAGATTTAGACCCACGATTAGCCCGGTTGCTACGGTCAGTCCGATTAAAGTCGCTATTCGACCCGCTCCGCGATTTTTACCCAATATAGCCCGCCCGGTTTCCCATAAACCGAGGGCCGTGAAAGCTAAGAGCAACGGATAGCCCGGCAAATTATATCGAAATTCCATGACTACAATCGAATTTACCGCCGTCAAATAGAGCAGGCTCAATCCCAAAGGCCACACTCCGCGCCCCCAACGCCAGCCCGCCGCGACAATCCCAACCAACCCAAAGATGAGATAAAGCCGGTTGAGGTTATCGGTCAGCCACCTATATTCAAAGTATCCAGGATCGTAATAGGGGAACACATAATGCTGATCCCACATAAACCACAGCCGCTTACCGACAGTTCCCGCAAATTCCAGCGGTTTCAAGCGCACATAATCCGCGAAATATTGTTTGAAATAATCACTTTCCTGTTTCGAGAGCCGTTTGCGCTCCTGATTGGAAAGCACTTTGCCATCCAGTTGGCCCATTTGTAACGGCAGGAAATTACGCAACCGCTCCCAAACTGGCTCGTAGGTCGGGTCGTAGCTGGCAGCCGAGGCCATCTTCTGATAGCGCGGCAGCCCACCGACGCTGGTATAGTATATCCCTACTACAAGCTGATGGGTTGAAAAATCGGCGGTGATGACCGGGGTGGGTTCGTCAAAAGTGTTCAGGTTAGCGGCAAGTTGAGGCCAGAGTATCAGGGCTAATCCCAACCCGACTATTCCAAGTTGCCAGAGTCGCCCCCAACCTTTGCCCATAAAGAGCAGAGTTGCCAGCACCAGAATAGGCAGATAGATAAAGGTCGGGCGGGTTTGCATCAACCAACCCAGGCTCAGGCCGAGCAAAAAGAGATAAAGTACTGCTCCTTGATACTTGAGGGTTTTTAGCCATAGATAGACCGTCAGGGTCAGCCAGAAAGTAGCCGGAATTTCGGTCAAGGGTAAGCCGACATAAGCTATCAGAAAAGGGCAGAGCGCCACCAGCCCTGCCGCCAATAAAGCCACCGGGTCGCCCCAATATAGCCGAGGCTCGGTTATTTCGAGACGCAAGACTTTTTTCCGCAACTCGGCTACCAGCCCATAAGTCGTCAGGGCCGTGAGTGAAAGCAGGATTGCAAAAGCGACCCATACCGCCCGCAGGTTTGTCCCGGCGGGCTGAGGTGGCCCAAACAGTTCGTCTATTTCCGGGACGGGGCCACCTGCCAGCTTGAAAATCCCGGCAATCAGCAAGGTATGACCGGGGGTGCGGATAGCGTGGGGTTTATAGCCGTTTTGAGCGTAGTCAAAGGCAATTACACTATATTCGTGCGAGTCATAGCGTAGGGCGTGGGGATAATTGGTGGTTATCCAGGTGGTAAGGATTAGACCAGCCGCCAGTAGTGATAACAGGCCGAGCGGGATTGGGGGCAACCAGCGTTTTTGGCGAGCTTCGAGTTGGGGAGTTGCCAGGGCGCTTTTGGCAATCTGAACCTGTCGCCAGTGCCACCACCCTACCAAAGCCAGCCCGATAATAGTGATAGGCCACCACAACCACGAAACCAGGCTATTTTCAGGGAGAATCACATAGCCCCAGGCCAGCAACCCTAAAACCGCCAAACCCAACCCGGCCCCCAACCAGACCCGCCCACGCCAGAGTTCAATTGCGTTAGTCTGAGTCGTAGTTAAATCGGTGAAAGGGTCGGCAAATGGGGATATGTCATTATCATTGGAATTGGTAAGTTTAGGGCGCTGGAAAAGCTGCATCCTGCCGAATAACTCCTTTAGCAGTGGTTAGGGGTCGGGAATTTACGATTTACCCCCAAAGGGGGCGAGGCCGCGATTGGGGAACTCAGTCCTCAGTCCTGTATTCCTCTGACCCCGACCTAGACCCTATACCCCTGCCAGCGCAGCAAAAGCTGGTACATAGTGGTTAAGTATTCGTTGACATTATTACCGTCGGCGGCGGGGGCATAGACCGGGATAGCATCTTCCATGCGGTTTAAACCCCGGTTGATAAAATATTTATACATCCCTTTGCACCACCAAACCAACCCCTCTTTCCAGCTATTGAACTTCATAAAGCCGCACGCTCCGTTTTCGTCGCCACGAACATTGCCCCAATTCTTGTTATCCAGGCTGTTTTGACCGTTGCAATAGCCCACCGCCGTTCCTGCCCCACTTTCGCGGACAAAGAAGGCCAGCGCCACCCCAGGGTCGAGTCCGTAGCTGACAATCGTAGCGTACAGGTCGCCCGCTTCGTTTGTCACCGGCGAATTATAGGATTTCAGGACCGAGGTAAATTTTCCCAGGCTGATGCGGGGCGACGAAACAAAACTCAAATCGTGTTGGGTGCGCCAATCGAGATAATGCCGCCCGACATTGCCCATCTCGACCTGCCATTCCGGGGTATTAGTGGGAGTATAGCTCAAAACCCGCCGCTCGAACAGTTGCAGCATTATCATAGTAGGTTTGCCACCAACCGGCACTCTGGCCCAATATGGCTCGGTAATCGGATAGCCAAAAATGTAGAGCGGGTCGAGCAGTTGCTCCTTGACCTTGTTGCCACTCGCGTCCAGCACCGTCCCGACTTTCTCGAAATACTCCTTAAAGGCTCGCGGGATATTGTGACCCGTGACATTCTCATAGGCCACGAGTTCGGCTTTGGGGTCATCAGTCGTATATTTTTCGACAGCGTAGCCATCCCGGTTGAGCAACTTGACCACACTTTGTCCCCGCCTTTCTGCCGCCCGATTGTCACCTTGCACTGAAGCAAATTCGCTGAAACTGGCATAAGTCGGAGTCATGTCGGTCAATACAGGGTCGCCGACCACCGGAATTTCTGCCGGAGTTAGAATACCGAGTGGATTGAGCTTGTTAAACTCACCGTCCTCGCTGGTCTGGACCTTGCCCATCACCATTTCTTTGACCAGATTGCCGCCCCGAATATACCACTGGCTGCCACGTGGCTGGCGCGGGTCAATCTCCATGCGGCCTTTGTCATAGTGCCGGAAAGCTCGCTCGATATATTTTTCCTTGTTGCTGTAGCGATATTTATCTTTGTAGCCATAGTCGAGAGCTTTTGGCCCCCAGACCCAACTGCGATTCACGATGCCATCGTAAACCAGGTCATCGGTACGAGTCCACAGCTTACGGAAGTCGGAAACTTGGTCAGGAGTTGCGGCGGCCTCAGCCTCTAGCGGCGATAACAAAAGCTGGTAGGCCAGCAATAGCGCCAGAGCCAGTAATAAATATTTTACCCGATGCGGTTTGAGCAGGTTTCGGTTCAAGACTTATCCTCGATTGACGAAAAGACCTTACAACGAGCGACCCAATTTGATGATTGAGCCTGCCCGGTTGGGCTTATTCTGATTGTGCGGCTATCTAATACTTGTAAAAAGATGATAAACAGAACTCCAGTCATAACGATAGATTACCACAATAGCCGGTAGTGTCAACTTACTCGCAACAAAAAAGGGGCGCAATGCCCCTTTAACTTCTTTAACTTTACCAGCTACAAAATAATTCCCAGCGAAGTTCGGCGCAACGAATGATGTAGAAAATTATCTTCCAGGCTATAGGCCAGCAAAATATGGCAGAGTTGGCCCGGCTTGAGCGAGTGCGAATAGGGGTCGGAAGCTTCCAGCGGGATAGTAAAGCTGATAGAGGTCATGCCGAAAGCCTCCCAACCGGCCTTGTCATCCAGATTATCGGGGCTACCCAGTTCCAGCTTCGATTTATGCAGACCAGGTTTTACAATAAAGCGGTCTTCTAGTGTCAGTATGCCATTTTCGACACAGCCCATAATCAAGTTTGTTCCCGCTAGACCTTTTTGAGGATTGAAGCCAACCGCGACCCAGCCTTCGGTTGGGGCGGTCAGCTTGCAGTGCAACCGTCCATCGGTTATTTGCCACTGAAACAGCATATCTATGGCTCTAGCAGTCTCATATCCGACAGCTATTTCGGTCTCAAGTTGATGACCATTCATTATACTCTTGCCTCAGTTTTAATAAATTCGTCAATGACCTCAAACGGCAAATGGTCATAGACGTATTCGGCATAGTGGCTCTGCGATACCACCAAATCCGGCCCAATCAGGAATTCGGCGGGCATTCGATAGAAATTGCTGCCTTCCTCTTTGGTCAAGACAAAACCTGCCGCTGCCGCTTCGCCGATTACAGACTGGATTTCGGGCCGCTGCATGGTGGAGGCTACTTTGCTTTCCGAGCTTTCCAGGCCGTAGAGATCGTACAAACGGGCTTGCGGGTCGGCGATAATCGGGAAAGGGGCATCTTGTTTGCCGACATATTGCAAAATATTCGCGGTGGGTGCCTCAAAGACCGCCAGAACTTCCAGCCCCTGCGCCTGCCATTCGGGGTAGCGTTCTATCATACGATGTACCCGCAGATTGCAGATGGCACAGGCGGCGTTGCGAAAAAACCCGATTAGCAGCTTTTTGCCCCGATAGTCCGCCAGCTTGATGCTATTGCCAAAAATATCCTCGGTCTGGAAATCTGGGGCGAGCATTCCTTGTTCGATTTGCATTATAATCTCCTGTATCATCAGTTGCTTAATAACGTTACAAATAGTAAACTAGCTTTACTATATTGCAATGGTAAACCAGCTTTACTAATTTGTCAAGTAGCTTTACTAATTCTTCTGGGGATTTTAAGATAATGGCAAATGAGAAGTTTTCGGATGATATTAACCAGCTTGATGATTTTCGGCAACAACATACCGGGCGGCTGTTTTTGTATGCTCATCGTGATTTTAGTGAGCGGGCGATTGTAAAATTACGTCGCTTGGGACACAGTAGCTTGAGCCTGGCCCATACTAATCTATTGGCAAACCTCGACCTGGACGGCACCCGTCTTACCACCCTGGCAGAGCGCAGTCGAGTGACCAAGCAGGCCATTGGTCAATTGGTGTTGGAGCTGGAAAAAGCGGGCTATATTGGGCGCACGATAGACCCGACTGATCGTCGGGCAACTATCGTCACTTTCACAGTGGCAGGATGGCAATTTTTGCAGGATGCTAACCAGGTCAAACACGAAATCGAGGAAGAATATCGCGCCATTCTGGGCGAAGCCGATTTGCAAACCTTGCGGGATTTATTGACCAAATTGCTTGAGGCGAAATAGGTTTTTAATCAGCTAGAGGTTATCAGTTGGGGGTTTCGGCTTTCGGACGACCTTGTTACTTTTAAGCAAAGGTGAAGAAATCGCCCGCAGACGTTGCCGCTCTTTTTGTTCCAGTTGCTGAATACTTTCCTCAGCAGCGGGCAAATCTTCGGGCATAGTATTGCCCAACTCTGAGATTAGCTCGCGGACTTTGCGACCTACTTGCTGATGAGTGGTGTTAGCTTCGGCTTTATCACTGACTTCTTCGCTACGCAAGCGGGCGGCGGTTTGGGTAGCCCGAAAAAAGTTGGTCGCCAGTTCCTCACTCCCCAGATAATCTAGTAAATCGTCTTCCGCCGGGATGACCTTGCGGGTTTTGATTTCAGGGCGCGAGAGGCCGCCATACAGCCCTCGGTAGCCGTGTTCCTGAAATTCCTCCAGGTCGGCGGCGGTTTCTACCCCGGCCTGACGCGCAACCTGGGCCAGACGGCTGTCTTGCTGTTGCATTTCGGAGCGAAGTATCAAGCGTCGCCGGTCTTCGGGCAGGGCCGAAAGTTGCCCGGCCTCGGCTAATTCGGCTTGCCGGGTTTTTTGGGCAAAGTAAGTTTGAGCCTGAGCGACAATTTGTTTAGCAGGGTCGGCGTTTTGCACCAGCAGATAACAGGCGTAGCGCGACATATTGATGTCTTCAACTTTACGTTTTGCCCCAGAGCCAAGTATGACCATTTTGATGGTAGCATCAAAATGGTCAGCCAATTGGTAGCCACTTTTCTGGCAGGCGATTTTAGCTTTTTCGATGGCGTATTTGAAATTGCGCCAGTTGGTATAGCCCAAAATTTGGGCAAGTTCGCGGGCCGACCAGTATTCTTCATCCTTCTGGTCGAGCCGACGAAGAGCATCAAAGGGCGAGGTGTAAATTTCAGAGGTCTGACTATTATTAGGATTATTATTCGGGCTATCACTATTGGTCATAGTTATCTATCCTTAACACATTTCAAGCCGGGCCTGCTGGAATTATTATAGCACAGCGGTTCATTTGAAGTCGGTGTTCCACTATCCTATGAAATAGGGGCGGGCTGGCAATTTTGCAGTATGCCAGCCCGGATTAGATAGAGCTAGTCATTCTAAACCTTAATCCATAAAGTAGATTATTGTGATTTTCCTGACAAAAAAAGCCGCCAGCCCCAAATTTCGAGGCTGACGGCTAATAGCTGATAGCTAAACTCTACCAGCTAAATCGTATCCACTTCGCAGCTACCCGACGAGCAGGCCAGGTCCTGGGCGGCAGTCGTCAGGTCTACTTGCTCATAACGGAAGATTTTGGAGTAATCTACTTCCGGGAAGACCGCCGCCAGCTTTTCATACTCCTCTTTGCCGATTTCGATATAAGGCAGTTGGGCGTACTGGGCATCGAAGGTCGGCAAGAAAGCCATGCCGCCCAGTTGCCCACGATGCTCCCAAATCCAGTTCATCAGCCCGATAACCTCGTCCGGCTTGTAGGTAATCGTCACCGACGGATTGTGTTCCGTCCAGTTGAGTTTATTCTGCAACCAGTATTCACACTGTTCGAGGGCCGTCCGCCCATTGCGAGTAATCGCGCCTTCCGGGGCTTTCACCGGGAAATGAATCACCCAGGTATTAGCGTTCTCCGCCGTCTGCCCGTTCTCCGGGTCCATCGGTACGCCCGCATCCTTCAACACCTTGAAGATCGGCGAATGGCCCGCCACCCGCACATTACGGATGTAATAGGGCGACCAACGAGCGTGCAGACCCGATGCACAATCCACCAGTTGGGAAGTGTTGCCACTCGGCTTGACGCAAGTAATCGAAGCCGATTGATTGATATGAAGTTGAGCCGCCGTCTGCCGATTGACCTCAATCGCATATTCCCGCAACTGCGCCTTAACTTCGGCTTGCTGCACTACCGGGCTGTCTAGCTGTCCGGTAATATCTACTCCTAGCAGACGCTCCTCCTCGCAGTTCTTCTGCCACTGCGGACGCAAACCGGGGAAATAGGTCGCCATAGACTGAATACTACCAATAATCGTCGCCAGCTCAACCTTCTCCTTGAGGCTCTCAAGGGTGTCATCCTGCCGGGCCACTACCGCCGATAAGTTGCAAAACTGGTGATTCCGAAGGATAATTTCGCCGCATTGCCGATTTAGCACATAAGACATCTCGATTTTGCCGCTTTTACTCATCCGCTCAGTGCCGATGGCAAAAAAGGTGTGAGTATCGTCTACTGTGCCGGTATAAACATCCTCAAAACCATCTGCCTCTACACTTACCACCCGGTGATTAGTCGCCATAGCTTCGGTTTGCAAGTCTTTCCAATAGCGGAAAGGACTGCTAACCCGACTAATTTCAGGCGAAATATCCAGTTCACGGCAACGAGCCATCCATTCATCTTTGCTGGGATGACGGTTCAATTCAAACAGCAGGTCGTTATAAATTGTCACCTGCCGTTGCCGCAACTCATCGTGACCTCTGGTACGGGCCTCTTGAATAGTTTTACCACGGGCTGAGGTATCGGGATTATTGCGATAGTAAAGCACCTGGCTACAAGCCTGACTGCAAGTGGCTTGCTCTCGCCGTGACAATACCAAAGTGTATTCCTTACCGCAAACCTCGCAATTACGCACAACATGGGTCCGACCATTCTTGAAGATTATCGGCAAATCGGTAATTTTGCGAGCCTGGGCCTCATAAGTGGGAATTGCCCCTACTCTTTCACCAATCGAGTGAAGGGTATGAGCTACGTCTCCACCGAAATACTCGCGGCGGTAGCTGGAAAAAGTCATCGGCAGGTTATGTTGTACAGCAAATTCAGCATACTGGTTCAGGGTTGGAATACGACCCAGACCCATAATAAACCGAATAATATGCTGCTCAAGCTCCTCGTTAGTCACCGCCTTTGCATTACCATTAACCAGACCGGTGCAAGCCTTTGACAGATTTTTCCGCCACTCATCGTTCATCTTGTGAACCGGATTACTTTTCCCCATCATCCTCACTTTGTGCAAGGCTGCGTGTTCCTCAGCCGTCACTAACTCCAGGTTAGCCAGCGAGTTGTTACGTCCGTCGTGGTCACGATGATGCAAATGGTAATCAATCCCAACCAAATCAAGCCCGGTATGGTGGTTATAGATAAACCTATGTTCAGACTTCCTAAATCTTCTAAACTGGAGCATCCGATAACTCTTGTCAGCATCGTAATCTACTTTGGCGACCTTTGGTAGCCCGGCTTTCTTGTAAGAAACCTCGGTCATACTTACTAGAGCATCGTTAGGCTGCAAGTTGACCGCTTCTTTCTCGCTGCCATCGCTCAACACAAATTTGTGATTGGGAGTCACCCGAATATGTGAACCATCACTGAAAGTAACCTTGTAGACAGGTACGTTAGTGCCGGTCTTTCGGGGATTGCGTAAAGTGCGTATGGTTAGCTCGCCGTTTTTGGTGGTGTAAACATCCACGTCTTTTCCAGCCTCAACCAAATCAATCATCCGAGCGCGACCCCGTCCGTCCGCCACCGCCACCCAAGTGTCTGCTGTCACACAAGGATTAGTCCCGAATTTCAGCATTGAGCCATCGGCCTCAACTGTGCGACGACGAGCGGGCGCAAGGTCAAGCGCGGCCTGCCGATTGAAGATACCTGGCTCACCTCGACCCGACTCGACCATATCCAACACCTGCCGAGCTACATCTAGTTGGGATAAGCCGCCTTCCGGCCAGACCGCCGAGTTATTGGCGTTCCAACGTTGGCTGTTCTCGCGCTCGAAATCGCCGTTCTTGCTCAAAAGCATTTCAGAGTCGTCCCAATCGAACAGCGAAATCATGGCTGTACGTCGCACACCGCCGCTCACTGCCGCATTGCCGACGATGCACATAATATCGTGAGCATCTATCGGGCGCAAAAACGAACCCTGCCGGGAAAGCAGCTTGGAGCGCACAAATTCCAGCATCGCCCGCAACGGCTCTGGCCCACTGGCTCGCCCGCCTTTGGTGCGGAGCGGAGTTCCCGAAGGCCGCAACTGGGTCAGGTCAAACGAAATATCACCGCCCTCAAACCAGGTATGCAGACCCAACCGCAGCGCCTCGGCCCAGCCTTCCGCCGAGTCAGGTACGATAAAGCTGGCGGCCTTCTGCCCGGTCTGGCGCTTTACTCGCGGGAATTTCTCGACATAATCCCGCTCAACTGAAAAGCCGACCCCGCAACCGCTCATCGAAATAATCAAAGCTTCCACAAAAGCATCAATGCTATCTACCGGCTGGTACGAGCAATTGTAAATCGTGATATTGGAGCGACGAGCGGCAGGCCCAGCCATCGCCAGCATCCGCATCGAGGGCATCACCTTCATTTCCAGAATACCGTGCCGGATGCGCTCGTAAGTTTCTGACTCCAGCATCGGCCCGGCTAACTCGTGCAAGAAAGACACCGTGCGATTGACCGTCTCCAGCCAGGTTTCGCGCCGCCCCTGGTTGTAATCGAACCGCGAATATTTGTCGAAAAATTGGAATTGCTGCAACTGGGTTGGAAAATATTGGGCCGACTCGCTAAAAGCCGCCCGCACTTCGTCCGGGATGGGCCGCTCGGAGCGGGCGCGAGCGTGGTCAGCCCGATAAAGGATATACCGTTTCGCCGCCTCAAATTCTCCGGCGGCCTGCAACACCATCTCTACAATATCCTGCACACTCTCCACCGAAGGCGGCATTACGCCTTTAGCCATCACGATATTTATCACCCGCCGGGCCAGTTCCTTGACCGGAGTTTCCGGCACCCGGTTAAAACTGGCAAAACAGCGCGTCATGGCATTTTCGATTAGCTCGATGTTGAAATCTACGACCCGACCATCCCGCTTGACGATGGTAGCCGGGAGATGTAGTTCGGCCCTACTTCCGAAGTGACCGTTTGAGAGGGCATGATCCTTTAGCATCCGATGTCTCCTTGTCTATGAACCCCTTTACCGATTGGTGGCAAGAAGCTTTTTTAATTGACCGTTAAGCCGTAAAAGCTGCCTACCCTCTATTTTCCGCGCCCACTGGCAACTAGCAACCCGAAAAACCGGGCAGAAAATTAAGGTTCGCATCTGGCGACCTTATTTGCAGAAATGTTCCTTATTTCTGCGGCTTTATTCTAAGAATAAATGGTGTTACTAGAGAGGCTATTTACGTACCGAATGATGGTAATGATGAGTGGACCCCTCTGATTTTCCCAAACTACCCTGATACAATCTGACCAGCTTTCTGACCATCTTTGGCACTATCGCCGCTATCGGGCAGATTGACTTGCTGACGTTGCAACCGCTCCTGGGTTTCTACGTGTACCAGCCGATCCATTTCGCTCCGCATTACATCCAGGTCGGCGAATTCGAGATAGACACTGGCGAAACGGATATAAGCCACGTGGTCGGTCTTACGCAGATGCGACATTACCGCCTCGCCGATGCGCTGACTATTTACTTCCAGCTCACCTTTGCTAAAAACCTCGGCTTCGATTTCATCCAACAGCTTTTCGATTTCTTCGGCCTGGACTGGACGCTTGGTGCAAGCCGTCACTACCCCCCGCCGGATTTTCTCGCGGTTATATTCCTCGCGGTTGCCATCCTTCTTGACGACCAACACACTCAAAGGCTCTACCCGCTCGTAGGTCGTAAAACGATAGCCGCAGCGCAAACACTCGCGGCGGCGGCGAATACTTTCTCCACCCCGTAAATCACGCGAGTCAATAACTTTAGAGTCATTATTATGACACTTTGCACATCTCATTAAGGCGAATTTTCTCTGCTTTCAACCTGACCCTATTTTGGGTTTATCCCCGGTAAACTACAAGCAGTAGTGTAAATAATGAGCGAGACCCTAAATCTTGTAGTGTGGACAGATTCTAGCACAACTTATAGTAGTTTGTCAATACTTTTGCTTATCTTGTTGAGCAAGTTTGCAAGGACATATTTGTCAAACTAAAGGTCGGAAGCTATGAGGAGTTCCGACCTTTGGCACTTGAGGCTATTTGCTGCGGGTACTACGCGGCGTGAATTCCGGTTCAGAAGGCTGATTATATTGCCGGGGCGGATTACTGACCGCCGAGGGAGTCTGGTCGCGGCCCAGAACAACTACAATGTCATCGGTCTGGTTGGTGGATTTTTTACCGACCTGAACTGTCACACCCGGCAATGCCCCGACCAGCGCCTTAAGGGTATTAGTGGCCTTGCCGCCACTGTAATCATAAATTACAGTCTTTTCCATCGGGTTGGCCCAGATACTTGTTACATTATCCA